>NZ_CP056775.1:0-300000 GCF_016894445.1 Dyadobacter sandarakinus | reverse complement strand
GTATACAACAAAAAATAAACCCCGATAATTGTATTACCGGGGTTACTTATAAGTAGAAAAGAATTAAGCTGCTGTCAGAGAGTTGACAAACCTAGCCAGTTTTGATTTCTGGTTAGATGCTTTTTTCTTATGGATAATGTTCTTTTTAGCCAGACGATCCAGCATGGACGACACTGTTTTGTAAACCTGTGTAGCTTCTGCCTTGTCAGTAATATCACGCAATTTCTTGATGTATGAACGTGTTGTTTTGTGCTGGTAGCGGTTACGCAGACGTTTTGTTTCGTTGGCGCGAATTCTTTTTAAAGCTGATTTATGATTTGCCATTTTATAAAACTGATTTTCCTCGTTCTGGTTTTGGTCTGCAAAAATAGATATTACGCAGGATATTGCCAAATCTACTCCTGAATATTTACTTCGGCATACGCTGTGCATCCGAGGCGAGGTACTCCTCAATGCGGCTTTCAAGCTCTGCATAGGGAATATTGCTGTGCAGTTCGCCCTCAACGGCCAGTGATATACGGCCTGTTTGTTCAGATATCACAATCACGGCAGCATCGGTCGCCTCGCTCATGCCCATGGCAGCGCGGTGCCTGAAACCAAGTGACGATGGAATATCCACTCCGTCTGCTACCGGCAGTACACAGCGTGCTGCTTTGAGTACCCCGTCCACGATTACTACTGCTCCGTCATGCAATTCACTGTACTGATTAAAAAGCGAAACGAGCAGCGGCTTGGATACGCGTGCATCCAGCAGCTCGCCGGTTTCCACATATTTACTGAGATCGTCCCTTTTATTGAGTACAATCAATGCACCTGTAAAGCTTGCAGCAATGGTTTTGCTGGCATCTACAATTTCTCTCAGGTTTTTTGCTTTCAGATCAAGTACCGAGCTACCAATTACTTTCTTGAGAAAACCATTGTTGGTGTAAATGGTCGATTTGCCGATAATCAGGAGAAAACGCCTGATTTCCTGCTGAAAAATCACGATCAGCGCGACGGCTCCCACCCCCATAAAGTACTGCAAAATAGCCGTCAGCAACCCCAGTCCGAGACCTTTTACGACCAGGTAAAAGACATACACGAACAGGTAACCCAAAAAGACCCGGCTGGCAATACTTCCCCGAACGAGCGTATATACCTGATAAAGAAGAACAGACACCAAAAAAACATCAAGAACGTCAGCCCAGTTGATGTTCAGAAAACCCACACGCATAAAACCAGTATTGTTTTGCGACTAAATTACTATTTTATTTAAATAGCGCGTCGTAGCTGTCCAGAGTTTTACAGCTTCCACCGCGGGCTTCACATCGTGTACCCTTAAAATGGATGCTCCTCTTTCCAAAGCCAGCGTATTGAGCACGGTTGTCCCGTTCAGTGCATGCTCAGCCGTAGTATTCAGTGTTTTGTAAATGGTCGTTTTCCGGGAAAGTCCTGCAAGTACCGGGTAACCCAGCCGTTTGAACTCCGACAATCCTGCCAGCAGCTCGAAGTTTTGGGCAATGGTTTTTGCAAAGCCAAAGCCCGGATCAATGATCAGGTCTGTCACTCCTTTTTGGCGCAGGATATCTACTTTCTGTTGTAAATCTTTCAGTATATCCGGGATCAGCTGATCGTAGTGCGTAAGCTTGTTCATGGTGGCGGGTGTGCCTCTCATGTGCATCAGTACATAGGGTACCTGCAAGTCTGCCACGGTATCAAACATGTCCGGGTCCAGATTGCCGCCTGCCACATCATTAATCATATGTGCTCCCGAATACACGGCCTGCCGGGCTACCATCGCGCGGAAAGTATCTGCCGAAAACAAGGCTTCGGGGAAGTGCCTGGTCAGCACTTCCAATGCAGCGGCTACCCGCTCGCTTTCCTCAGCCGGCTCAATCTCACGGGCACCGGGCCGGGTCGAGTAGCCACCGATATCGAGGATCAAAGCGCCTTCCTGCAACATTTCTCCCGCCTTGTCAACAATCTCCTCCGCAGACTGAACTCTGCTTTGTGCAAAGAAAGAGTCGGGGGTGATGTTGAGGATACCCATTACCACAGGCCCGGACAGATCGAGCAGTCTGCCCCTGATGTTGATCGTTTTTTTGTTAACTTGCGACATATTTTTTCAGCGTCATGGCGGAAAAAGCCTGTTATTTTAACGCATTCCGAACCATCCCTTTAAAGCAGCAAACTTCATGCAGGCAGTGAAATCCACAGAATCCGAGTACCAGGAAATCATTCAGTATTGCCAGGATCTTTTCACAAAAAAAAACAAAGATTACGGAACTTCCTGGCGCATTCTCCGAATTCCCTCCCTCACCGATCAGATTTTCATCAAGGCTCAGCGTATCCGTACCATACAGGAAAAAGGTTCTCAGAAAGTGGCCGAGGATGTATCGTCCGAGTTCATCGGAATCATTAATTACTGTGTGATGGCATTGATCCAGATTAACGCGATCGAGAGCGGGACCAAGATCGCAGATACGGAACTTACCGCATTGTATGATGCGCAGGTTAATGAGGTAAAGTCGCTGCTTTTTAACAAGAACCATGACTATGGTGAAGCCTGGCGCGACATGCGGATCAGTTCGATGACGGACATCATTCTGATGAAACTGCTGCGGATCAAGCAGATTGAGGACAACCAGGGCGTAACGATAGTGTCCGAGGGTGTCAGGGCAGGCTACCAGGATATCATCAATTATTCGGTTTTCTGCCTGATCAAATCCAATGCCCTGCAAACAAACTGACCATTCCTGATAAGGTACAGCACCTGATATAATGAAAGTTCTTGCTCAGATTTCCCGTGTTATCGTCGGCCTCCTGTTCATATTTTCGGGCCTCATCAAGCTGAATGATCCCGTAGGAACGCAGTACAAGCTCGAAGAGTACTTTGAAGTATTTGCAACAGATCTTCCTGCATTGCACGACTTCTTTATGGCACTTGTACCCATGGCATTGTACCTGTCGGTATTTCTGTGTACCGCCGAAGTTGTGCTGGGCATTGCATTACTGGTCGGCTACAAGCCGCGGACTGTCTCCTGGATGTTGCTGACCATCATTGTATTTTTTACTTTTCTTACCTTTTACTCTGCCTATTTCAATAAGGTAACCGATTGCGGCTGCTTTGGAGCGGCGATCAAGCTCACGCCCTGGACTTCGTTCGGCAAGGATCTGTTTCTGCTGGTGCTGATCCTGATTATCGTATACTACCGGAAAAAGTACAAACCCATTCCTACCGGCATCATCGTTGTCTTTTCGACCGTAGCCTGTCTGGGCCTGGCCGTATACGTGCTGCGGCACCTGCCGGTGCTCGACCTGCTTCCCTACCGTGTTGGTGCAAGCATTCCTGCTCAAATGAAGCCGTCGGAGCCGCTGCGCTATTTGTATACATTTGAAAAAGATGGGAAGACTTTTGAGTATGAACAGTATCCGAGTGATACAACACTGAAATTCAAAGAAATGAGCGTGATCAATGAAGAAGCCAAACCCAAGATCACGGACTTTAAAGTATGGAATGATGCCGGGGATTATACCGATTCCTGCTTTCAGGGTAAAAAGCTTTTTTTGATTATCAAAAATCTTACGGACATCAATACCGCAGCCCTGCCCGACATCAACAAGCTGCTCAATGCAGCCGGCAGGCAAGGTGTTGAGCCAATTATCCTGACTTCCGGCAACAGTGATGAGATTAAGCAATTTTTGACCCAACACCAGCTGAGCGTCCCCTACTACTTCGTAGATGCCACCGTCCTGAAAACCATTTCGCGCTCCAATCCGGGTCTCTGGCTTTTGAAGGACGGCATTGTTAAGGGTAAATGGCATTACAATGACACGCCCGACGCTGCAACGATAGTGGATCTTGTTAAATAACCGGAGCTTTTCCTATAAATGAAGAACATAATACTTGTCGGTATGATGTCGTCCGGCAAATCTACCCTCGGCAAAAAGCTGGCGCGCTCCCTGGGTTACACGTTTGTTGATCTGGACAAACTGATTGAAAAGGATCAGCAGGTAGACATTCCTTCTATTTTTACCCAAAAAGGAGAAAGCTATTTTCGTGATGTGGAAAGCCGGCTTCTGAAAACCATTTTGCCCGGGCAGGCAGTAGTACTCGCATCAGGCGGCGGTACTCCGTGCTTTTTTGACAACATGGATTACATTCAAACCCTGGGAGTCAGTATTTTCCTGGATGTACCTGCTCCTGACCTCGCGCGTCGGATCGACAGCCATGCGAAGGACGACCGTCCGATACTTTCGGGTGCAGCTTCTTTATTACAAACCCTTGAACAAAAAATCGAAGAACGCAGGCCCTACTACTCACGAGCGGACATTACGCTTACCGGTGATATCGAAGTGGGGCACCTGCTGGAAACGCTTCGTCCCCTGCTATAAAATGAAAGCACCCCGACCTCAGGCCGGGGTGCTTTCATTTTATAGTCATCATTAAATCAGAAGAAGAAACCTGCAGTTAGAACGACATTCACCGGTTTAGTGGTAATCTCTGCCGATGAGTACTCCTCCACATCGCTCAAAGTATAAGGTGTAAATGCCGATTTGTAGCTGGTATATGTGCCTGTGAGGTCAGCAAAAAACCTGCCGGTACGCACACCCAATCCCGCCGAGAACAGCATTTTGGACCTGTCAATGTCATCAATACCCGAGCGGTAGGGATCAGACAGGTAGGCGATTCCAAGGCGCGCACGCAGGCGATTGACCCGGTACTCTCCTCCAAGCCTGAAGTTGGCCACACTTTTGTAAGTATCCCCGATCTCGGCGTTGGTATTTGCCTTGAAGTCGGCATTATCCGCACTGTTCAAAAAATTGGTACGGACCCGCATGCCGCCGTATCCAACATAATCCACTGTACCGGTAATGAATCCGTTATCATTCACAAAAAACGTCGCTCCCACCGATCCCCGCCATGGACTCGCCAGCCGGTACTCAAAATCATTGGGTGCCACCGCCAGGTTTGTATAATCAGGAGTAATCAAAGTCCCTTCACTACCTGTCACGAGATTGTCTACATACTGAGCACTAACATTCTGATTAAATGTTTCGCGTATTGCGGTGAATGTCGGGCTGGTTAGTGAGCCGCCAAGCTGTACCAGTGGATTAATCTTGTAAATCAGGCCAAAGGCCAGGTTGATTCCGTTACCGGTTACTTTAAGGTTTTCTCCCTGCTGTACCGCAATCAGCTCAGGACTGCTTACATAACGGTCTTCAAAAAGCCGGTCATACTCATACCGGATCCGGCTGAATCCTACGCTACCCCCGATGTACAGCTTGTCATTGTAATTTCCGGCGTAGGCTACATTCCATTGGGTATTTGCCCCGGTAGCATCATACGACCCAAACTGATCGACTGCGCTGTTACGGTCCAATGGATTATAAGGCGGGCCGGAAGCGCTTGTCGGATTGATCAGGTACATCTGGTAATACGCTGCCGGCAACGAGTAGGCGATCGGGCCACCATTGGAAACGTTACTTTCAAAATCCGTTTCGAGCTGGGATACCGTCAGCTTCTGATTGTTCGCATCTTCAATAACCTTATCGAGGTAAGCACTCTTATCATTGCGTGACGAAAAGTTGTAAATACCCTGGAATGACTGTTGGCGTGAAAATGAAATACCCAGCGACGAGCGCTTCCATTTGCGCTGAAATCCGGGCTGGCTCGTGAAGACCATGGATGCATGGGCTACATTGAAATTTGCTTTACTATCGGTACCGGAGCCCGTAATGTAGCGGGTACTAGAGTTCAATGCAGTTACTGCCGGGCTGAATGCAATTTCGGAACGGCTGTAAAAGCCCAGGCCGGCCGGATTACCAAAAATAGAACTGGCATCACCACCGATAGAAGCATGGTTGCCACCCAGTGCCTGAAAGCGGGCAGTACCTGTCTGGTTTATTTCCGAGTAGCGGAGTGCATCAGCAGCATACTGTGCCTTTGTGACTGATGAAGCTGAAAGAGCAGCAAAAAGAGCAAGACTTGTGATGGAGTGTTTTGACAACATGGCTTTCGTTAATTCACTACAAATATTAGAACGTTAATTAAACGAAAACCCTGCAAAATTATGACGTTTCGCAGGGTTTCTTCTTGTTTTAAGACTTAAAAGCGCATTGGTTATCTTGGTCCTCTTGATGATGACCGTGTAGCTCCTCCTCCACCGCCACCACCGCCGGACGGCGCGCTGTAGCTTCTGGATGGTGCGCTGTAACTTGGTGCACTGTATGATCTGCTTGGAGCACTGTAATCAGCGCTACGGCTTGGTGCAGAGTACGTTCTCGAAGGTGCTGAGTAATCAGACTGACTTCTGGAAGGCACGCTGTAAGTTGGCGTGCTGTTGGAAGGTGAGCTGTAACCCCGTGATGAACGTGGTGTAGAATAGCTTCCTGCTCCGTCAGTTGAATAGGTACTGCCTGAGGTACGCGGACGCGAGTAGTACGTATTGTTGCTCTCGCCACGGGTTCCATTGTAATAATCAGCACTGGTGCGGCCGCCTGCCTCTGCAACACCGCCGCGGTTGTAACTGCGGGATGATCTTGGAGATGAATAAGTATCGCTTCCTGCCGAAATTGCATTGCCTGACCTGCGGCTGTTTCTATCACCTGTAGTAGATGCAGCACGGGACGAATTTACAAAGTTGGAATTGTAACGTTCGCTGCTCCTGCTTCTGCTGCCTCCGGATACCACACGCGGACCATAGGTACGGGACACTCCTTTTGCTGAATTGTTAACAATTACCACCGGACTTCCATAAGCCCAAGGGTTGTAACCATAGCCTCCGTAACCTCCATAACCTCCTCCATATCCGTATCCGTACATGCTATCATAACCCCAAGGGCTGTACATGCTGCCATATGGGCTATACATGCTGTAAGGGCTGTATCCCCACGGACTGTAGAAAGGATCGTTAAATCCATATCCCATCATGCTGCCATAACCCATCATACCGCCATATCCAAGCATGGAACCATATCCAAAACCTGCATACGGACGCATACGGAAGGAATTACCCAGCCCAAACTGCAAGCCCATACTTACTGCGCTTCCCGGCCAGTAGGATCCAAATCCACCATATGGATTGTTCATAAAATTGGATGCTGATGCCTGACTGTATCCGTCAGCAAAGCCGGCATTGTATCCTACATCACTACCCACTGCACGCCGTACACTTTTGGAGGAAAGATACGAGTCGTCGTAATAGTCGCTCGTTCCACCTTCGCTGCCTTCTCCTGTATAGGAATAGTCCGGATTGTCCGAACGGGAAAACTGCCGATCTGCACCTCTGTCATTCATCTCGATCCCGGCACCGGAGTTGCCACCGTAGAGGTCGTCATCTCCGTATCCTGATAATGTCGATTGATTTGTGGTACATCCCCAAGCTCCCAGCAGCACTACTAAAGACAAGTATTTTGCTTTGCTTAACATCATGGCTTTAAAGGATTAAAGTTTGTTGCTAATATACATATAAATATCATTCCTATATGATTCCGGAATGACCTAGTCTACTTAGCGTGACAAATTTGTCACTCATTCAAAATTAACATAAAAAACTATCTTTGCAACACGTGCCTTAACCTGGCAATGTGTCATGCTATTCTCCTTTTGTTTTAATAAATAATCCAAATAATGAGTAAATCCTTACCTAAACGGAGTGAAAATTACTCCGAGTGGTATAACGAACTGGTGAAACGAGCAGACCTGGCCGAAAACTCGGCGGTACGGGGTTGTATGGTCATTAAACCTTACGGTTATTCGATCTGGGAGAAAATGCAGCGGGCCCTCGATGACAAGTTCAAAGAGACGGGCCATACCAATGCTTACTTCCCGCTTTTTATCCCCAAATCGTACCTGAGCAAAGAAGCCTCACATGTGGAAGGCTTTGCGAAGGAATGTGCTGTTGTGACACACTACCGTCTCAAGAACGATCCCGAAACAGGAGGCGTAATCGTTGACCCTGACGCTAAGCTGGAAGAGGAGCTGATTGTCAGGCCAACGTCCGAGACGGTGATCTGGAGTACCTACAAAAACTGGATCCAGTCATACCGTGACCTGCCTTTGCTGATTAACCAGTGGGCGAATGTCGTGCGTTGGGAAATGCGCACGCGCCTGTTTCTGCGCACAGCCGAGTTTTTGTGGCAGGAAGGACATACCGCTCATGCAACCCGGCTCGAAGCGGAGGAAGAAGCACGCCAGATGCTGGAAGTGTATGCGCAGTTTGCAGAAGAATGGATGGCTGTACCGGTGGTTAAAGGAGTAAAAACACCCAATGAGCGCTTTGCCGGAGCTGAGAATACCTACTGCATTGAGGCGATGATGCAGGATGGAAAAGCGCTGCAGGCCGGGACTTCCCACTTTTTGGGACAGAATTTTGCAAAGGCATTCGATGTAAAGTTCCAGGACAAGGAAGGAAAGCTGGAACACGTTTGGGGTACCTCCTGGGGCGTAAGTACGCGGCTTATGGGTGCGCTGATCATGGCGCATTCGGATGACAGCGGCCTGGTACTTCCTCCCAAACTGGCTCCCATACAGGTCGTAATAGTGCCGATATACCGCAATGATGAGCAACTCGCCGACATTACGGTGAAGGTGAAGCAGATCATGCAGGAACTTCGCAAGAGGGGTATCAGCGTAAAATATGATGATTCGGATGCTTATAAGCCCGGATACAAGTTTGCGGAATATGAGCTGAAAGGTGTTCCCGTGCGGCTTGCACTGGGCGGCCGTGATCTGGAAAACGGCACCATTGAGGTGGCGCGCCGTGATACCAAGACCAAGGAAACCGTAGCACTCGAAGGCATTGAAGATCACATTCAGGCTTTGCTGGAAAACATACAGGCATCCATTTACAACAAGGCACTGGCATTCAGAGAGGAAAATACTGTGAAAGCCAATTCTTTCGACGAGTTTACCAAAATACTGGACGACAAAGGCGGGTTTATACTGGCGCACTGGGATGGTACCAGCGAGACTGAGGAGAAAATCAAAGAACTGACCAAGGCTACGATCCGGTGCATTCCGCTCGATCAGGAGCACGAGGAGGGTACCTGCATACTGACCGGCAAACCATCCGCCGGCCGCGTGGTTTTTGCACGGGCATATTAATTTTAGCAATCGCGTTGCCGCAGGGCATCATTTATTTACAATCAACTCTACAAGATATGAAGCAGGCAAAGGCAGGCGATCAGGTGCAGGTTCATTATAAAGGAACTTTGCCGGACGGACAACTTTTCGATTCGTCCGAAGGCCGTGAGCCGCTCAGCTTTCAGCTGGGAAGCGGTCAGGTGATCAAAGGTTTTGACGATGGCGTGACAGGAATGGAAATCGGTGATAAAAAAACCATCCATATCCCGAACGAAGAAGCATACGGTCCAATTAATGAAGAAATGGTGATCCGCTTCGATCGCCAGCAAATTCCCGCAGATGTGCCTTTGGAAATCGGCACTACGCTCAATATGCACCAGGACGGAAACGGGCAGGTGATCCCTGTGATTGTACGTGAGGTGACGGAAGAGTATGTGGTACTGGATGCCAACCACCCGCTGGCTGGCCAGGACCTGGTTTTTGAGCTGGAACTGGTCGGTATCGACTAACCCGCATTTCGAAAAATACATGCAAACCGGGTGCAGCGTGCTGCATCCGGTTTTATTTTGCCCATTTTAAGCTATACAGTTCGGGCTTGTTCCGGGTGATTTTCAACAATACCTGCTCCTCCGCCAGCTCCTGCAAAAGACGTTCAGCCCTTTTTTCAGAAATATTGATCATGCGCGAAAAAACCTTTGCATTCACGGCATCATTTTCCCGGAGGTACGTAACCAGCCGCTTTACAGGCTTGGTTTCAAGCAGCCTGGCGACGTTCTCGCTTGCCTCACCTTGCAGCAACAACCGGGGTATGGGCATGCTTTTATCTTTTACACGAACATAAATCAGCGACTTCCGCTGCTCATTGATTGCATAATGAGGCTTATCGGCACTTTCCTCTACGCTGATCAGCATGATCCTTTTTCCATCAAGCATTTCCGAACGTATCCCAATGGTAATCGCCGGCTCGATCAGCTCCATCGTGGCTTTTTCAAGCTTTTGCAACTCCCTGAGCTCCGACTGTACGCCGAGCAGTGCGCGGTTATCCCCTACTCCAATCAGCAAATTGCCTCCTGCAGTATTGGCAAATGAAACAATCGTTTTTGCAATTTTAAACGAACTGTCAATGGTCCGCTTGAATTCAACTGTGAGCCCCTCACCCTGCTGGATCAGCTGAATGATACTTTTATCCATGCATTTAGATTAAACTATACTTTTTACCAGGCATGGACCTGACCATACCCTGGAATTCGAGATTCAGTAAAAGGGTTGCCAGCTTGTTCATGTGCATGCCCGAATGCCACGCGAGCTCGTCGATCTGGATTGTTCCTTTTTGTCGCAGAAGCGACAGAACCTGTCCTTCATCCTGTGTGAACCCGTCAAACGAAATCTGTGTATCCGGCTTTTGCACCTGCTTCCGGTCTTCACCAGCCCGTATCCAGCCCAATTCACCTGCCATGTCTTCCACCGAAGTGAAAATAGAGGCTTTATTGTCGCGTATGAGCTGGTTACAGCCTTCTGAAAGCGGACTGCTGATCATACCGGGTACTGCAAACACTTCGCGATGGTAATTCTGGGCAAATTCAACGGTGATCAGACTGCCTCCTTTTTTTCCCGACTCCACTACAATAGTAACATCACTCAGCCCTGCAATAATTCGGTTACGCGCAGGAAATCGCATGTGATCGGGCTTGGTAGCCAGGGCATTCTCCGTAACCAGGCCGCCGTGCTGCATCATTTCCTGCGCGGTACGTGCGTGGGATGCAGGATAAATCACATCCAGGCCGCTGGCCATGACACCTATGGTCGGCAGTCCGCATTTTAGCGAAGCCCGGTGAGCCGTAATGTCCACACCATAGGCAAGCCCGCTTACGATGAGCGGGTTAAATGGCATTAGTTCCCGAATAATGGTCTCCGTTACCGCTTTTCCATACTCGCTGACCTGCCTGGTACCGACAATCCCGACCGTGTACGGCATATTGAAATCAAAACTTCCGCGTGTGTACAAGACGACCGGAGCATCGTACAGGGGCTTCAACCTGGTGGGGTAAGTGGGATCGGTAAAGAAATGAAGGCGGGTACCTGTTTGCCGGCAGCGTCCATACTCCTGTGTGGCCAATGCAAATGTGGTCTGATCGAGTACAGCCCTGACGATCTTGTCGCCAATGCCCGGAATCCTGATAAGCTTTTTGTACCCCGACGTAAAAACCGCCGTGGCGCTCCCACAGTAACTGATCAGCTGGCGTACGGTTACGGAACCAATGCCGGGGGTATGCATAAGCGCGAGCGTACTGACCCGCTCCTGGTCTGAAAGATCGGTGTTCATAAGTGTGTTGTATAGTTTTAAATCTTGTTTATGCACGTTTTGCGACTGGCATACAATTTGACCATATACGCATAAGGCATAAGTCCTCAAAAATAAAAATAATCCGCAAAAAGGGTATATGGAAAATTTACAAGCTGACGAGACAGTTCAGTATTATGAAGGAATGGGCGCAACCTGCCATTCTGATGGTGTTTATTACAGAGTTTGGGCTCCTCATGCTGAGAGCGTTTCGGTGATCGGAACGTTTAATGACTGGAAAGAAGATGCCAATGTTCTTCAACATGAAGAACATGGTTTCTGGGGTGCCCTGGTTGAAAACTCAAAAGAAGGAGACGAGTATAAATTTTTACTGAAAACACCGGCTGGTACCCTGCACCGCAACGATCCTTATGCGCTGAAAATGACCAACTCATCGGGTAACTGTATCGTCTATAACCATGCATCTTTCAATTGGGAAGATTCGTCTTTCAATATGCCCGGCTGGCACGAGCTTGTCGTTTACGAGCTGCATATCGGCACTTTTCACGTCAAGGAGGCCGGCCAGGTAGGTAATTTTTACACGGCTATCGAGAAGCTCGATTATTTACAAAGCATGGGCTTCAATGCCGTGGAGCTGATGCCCTGTTCCGAGTTCCCCGGTTCCATGTCGTGGGGATACAATCCCGCAAATCCTTTTGCCATAGAATCTGACTACGGCGGTCCGGAAGGTCTTAAACTGTTTGTCAAAGAAGCTCATAGCCGGGGTATTGCGGTGATTCTTGATGTGGTGTACAATCACTTTGGCCCGTCCGATCTCGACATCTGGCAATTTGACGGCTGGTCTGAAAATGATGGAGGCGGCATTTACTTTTACAATGACTGGCGCGCCGAAACGCCCTGGGGTAGTACCAGGCCTGATTACGGCCGGAATGAAGTAAGATCATATATTCATGATAATGCCATGATGTGGCTGAAAGAATACCATGTGGATGGTCTGCGGATGGATATGGTACCTTACATCAGAAATGTGAAGGCAGACGGTAATCCGGGCAACGACATTCCGGAAGGTATTTCCCTGATGCAGTGGATCAACAAGGATGTGCGTGAATATTGTCCCAACTGCATTACAATCGCCGAGGATATGCATTCACTGGACTTCATTACAGGTACCGTTGAAAATGGCGGACTGGGCTACGGGTCGCAGTGGGATGCCCGGTTTGTGCATACCGTACGTGATGCCATCATTACTGCCAATGATCAGGACCGTGATATCAACGGTGTAGCAGAAGCGATCACAAGCCGCTACAATATGGATTCGTTTCAGCGGATCATTTATACGGAATCACATGATGAGGTGGCAAACGGACAGGCACGGGTAGCCGAAGAAATTGCGGATGGTGACGTGAACAACTGGTATTCCAAAAAGCGCGCTGCCCTGGGTGTTGCGCTGGTACTTACCTCACCGGGCATCCCGATGATTTTTCAGGGACAGCCTTTGCTGGAAGATAAATGGTTTTCCGACAATGATCCGATTGACTGGTCAAGGCTTGAAAAGTTCAGCGGCTTTGCGAACCTGCACCGTGATATGATCCATTTGCGGAGAAACTGGTTTGGGGTTACGGGCGGCTTGCAGGGACAAAATGTCGAAATTGTAAGGGCTGACAATGACAAGAAGGTAATTGTTATGCACCGGTGGAATGAAGGCGGCCCCAAAGACAGTGTGATCGTGGTGCTGAACTTTTCGATTGAAACCTTGTCCGACTTCAAAGTAGGATTTCCGCGCGCCGGCAAATGGCACCTGCGCCTGAGCAGCGACAACGAACAATATGATTCTGAGTTCTCCAATGTAGGTGTACATGATGTGGACGCCTGGGAGGGCGAGTACGATAATCATCCCGCTTTTGCATCATTGCAGATTCCGCCATATACCGCATTGATTTTTTCACAGGAAGAATAAGAAACAAGAGGCTGCCCGGGAAGGCAGCCTCTTTTATATTATTCTATAATCCTGAAAACACGGTCCCAGCGGATTTTCCTGAATGCACTTACCGGATCGGGGTCAATGGACATCCACACAAAAACAGCCTTACCCACAATATGGTCCATTGGTACAAAGCCCCAGTACCGCGAGTCGGCCGAGTTGTGCCGGTTATCCCCCATCATAAAAAAGTAATCCTGCCGGAACGTGTACGTTTGCAGCACTTTTCCATGCTGCAGAACCTGACCATCAGCCAGCGTCACATCTTCATTTCCCTCATAGTTGCGGATCACATCTCCGTACAAAGCTGCATTGGCAGCATTGAGCTGCACTGTCATGCCTTTTTTCGGCACTAGGATCGGGCCATATTGATCCTTGTTCCAGCTGAGTGACTCGTTTTCAGGAAAAAGGTAGGGCTCCTTCAACCTTTTGCCGGAAAATACCGGCTCAATCGCTGCAATGAAATCAAGCGATTTCAGCTGAGCTGCAAGTGCGGGGGTTGTTTTTACAAGATAAGCAAATCTATTACCCTGGTCGGCAGGGTCTGGCTGAATAGAAGCATAGTCCGTAATGCCATTTTTATGGAAAACATTCTCTTCATTAATCGCCGTATTGGCAGAAATTACATATTCATTTTGCATGCGCGGAGGGTTAGGCTCCGCTTTCCCGTTTACATACACCTGTCCTGAGCGGACTTCAAGCCGGTCCCCTGCAATAGCCACGCAGCGCTTGATGTAATTGGAGCGAAGGTCTGTGGGGTGCGGATGCAGGTCGGGCAGCACGGTGCTGTATTTGTTAATGGAATTCGGATGCTCTACCGGCAGGTTGAACACGATCACATCTCCCCGCTTCACTTCACTGAACCCCGGCAGCCGTAGCTGAGGCAACTGTATCCAGTCGAGGTACGAGGGAATGCTGGTTCCCCAGATCGTCTGATGCGTGAGCGGCAGCTGCAATGGGGTAATCGGCGTGGTGGCGCCATAATGCAGCTTGCTTACAAACAGGTAGTCACCCACCAGCAACGTGTTTTCCATGGACGGAGTAGGAATGACAAATGCACTGAAAAACAGCCAGCGGATCAGCGTGGCAGCTATTACGGCAAATAATACGGAGTCTACCCATTCTCTTAAAGCCGACTTCCCGGGCCTGTCAGGTGCTTTTGTAATTTCCTTTTCGGTGATCATAGCAGGAGCTTGTAATAATGTTCTGCAAGTTTAGGTAAAATTTATATATTGTTTATTTATATATAAAAACAAAAAAAGGAGAGACTTGTAGCCTCTCCTCTCTACCTAAGAATTTTCTGGGTCAGTTAATCACCCGAAACAATCTGCTCCACCGGATTTTGCTGAAAAACCCACTTGGATCAGGATCAATGGACATCCAAACGAACACCGCTTTTCCTACAATGTGATCCATCGGCACAAAGCCCCAGTAGCGCGAGTCGGCTGAATTATGCCGGTTATCGCCCATCATAAAGTAATAATCCTGCTTGAAAGTATAGCTGGCAATCGCCTTTCCGGCCAATTTGACTGATCTTTCTTCCAAAGTCACATTCTCATTGTCCTCATAGTTCTTGATCACAGTACCGTACAAAGCAATGTTTTCAGGCGTAAGCTGCACCGTAACCCCTTTTTTCGGAACGGTAATCGGTCCATAATTGTCACGGTTCCACTTGAACAGGGACGAATTAGGATAAAGCATCGGCTCACTGATATCCCTGGGCGATTTTACCAGGGTAATGTCTTTGACAAAATCATATGTTTTCAGCTTGGCGGCAATTTCCGTGGTCGTATAAACCAGGTAACCCAGCTGGTCATTTTGTGCAAGCGTGTCGCCAAAAGTCTCGGTATAGGTATTGTACTCCGAAATGCCGTTTTCCCTGAATACTTTCAGCTCATTCACCGGCGTGGTAGTTGCTACGAAGTACTCGTTTTCCATACGTACCGGATTTTCGACGGGCTTTCCGTTGGCATACACCTGCAGGTCGCGTACTTCGAGTACATCGCCCGGGAGTCCCATGCACCTTTTAATGTAGTTGGTTTTTAAATCAACGGGATGCTGCATCTCAGGCGGATAGTTGAACACCACCACGTCGCCGCGTTTCACCTTGCTGAACCCCGGCAGCCGGTATTGTGGCAGCTGAATGGCGTCGGTATAGGAAGGAATGTTGGTGCCCCAGATGGTCTGGTGGGTCAACGGTACCTGCAAGGGTGTTTTGGGTGTGCGGGTACCATAATGCAGCTTACTTACAAACAGGAAATCGCCTACGAGCAGGCTGTTTTCCATAGAGGGCGTAGGAATGGTAAATGCTTCAAAAAACAGCCAGCGAATGAGCGTGGCGGCAATTACCGCAAACAAGATGGAGTCAAACCATTCACGTACGGCTGATTTCCTTTTCTGGTTGTGAACTGGTCTCTCTGTAACTTCTTTATTGAATGCCATTGGAACAATGATTTGTAAATCCTAATCCAGATTTTTGAGAAGGTCGTCCATTCCGAATACGCCATATCTGCCGGGCAGCCACTCTGCGGCTACCACAGCACCCAATGCAAATCCGTTCCGGTTATGAGCAGTATGTGAAATTTCAATCGTATCCACTTCAGACTCGTAGCGGATGATATGGGTACCCGGCACCTCACCTTCGCGCTCTGCCTTAATCGTAATATATCCTTCCGCTTCTTCCGGTGCCAGCTTCCAGCCGTCCACACTTTCAGACATTGCTGCAATGCCTTCGGCCAGGGTAATTGCAGTGCCGCTAGGTGCATCAAGCTTGTGAATGTGGTGGATTTCGGTCATGGAAGGCTCGTAGCCCCGACCTTCCATCAGTCGCGCCAGCTGACGGTTCAGCCTGAAAAACAGGTTCACCCCGATGCTGTAATTGGACGCATAGAAGAAGGCACCGTTCTGTGCTCTACAAAGTTCTTCGATTTCAGTGCGGTGTTCGAGCCAGCCGGTAGTACCGCTTACCACGGCCCAGCCTTTTTTCAGGCAGTAAGTGATGTTGTCATATGCGGCTTCCGGTGCGCTGAATTCGATGGCCACATCTACATCCGGCGTGCTGAGCACGTCCATATCACCCCGGTTTGACAGGTCAATCCGTCCAACGATCGTATGCCCGCGTTCTTCGGCGATGCGCTCGATCGTTTTGCCCATCTTGCCATATCCCAGTAGTAGTATTTTCATTAATCAAAAATATAATGTACTCTGATTTATTTACTTAAAATTAAAAACCAGCCTTACTCCCGGTGTAGCCGACCGCATGGCGGGCTGATTAAGCTTGGGTTCCAGCCGGAGGGTCAGATCATCTGAAAGGTCAAATGTTTTCATGTGTGCCGCCACATTGGCTTCGATAATCGTAAGTGAGTAAATCAGGCCCGACACAATCAGTGCAAAGCCGCGGTTACGTCTCCAGTAATTTTTGCCGCGTGCCGCCTGGTCGCGGTTGATTTCCGGGTAGGTACTGCTTGTATTAAAAAGATTCCTGTAACGAACCGGCAATGTGGAATCGGCCGTAAGTCCTTCCTTTATCTTGCCGTAATTCGGACTGTTCTTATCCAGGTCGTAAAAGGCCTTGTAGGTAGCCAGGTAATCCTTGTATTTAACTGAGTTCAGGTAATAAGCATAAAGCCCGCCGCCGAATGCCAGGTAAACGATGGGTGCTTTCCAGTAATCGCGGTTATATAGCTGCCCTCCGCCGGGAATAAGCGCCAGGCGGGTTGCGCGCCGGGGTACCGGAGCAAATTTTTTCTTTTTCCCGGCAATGGAATCAATTGCCGCCCTTTGCGTCGTATCGGCGATGGCCGGCGCCGTAGCTACCCTGACGCTGTCAGCGGTTTTTACTTGTCCCATGATATGCTGCCCCGACAGCAGGATCAGCCCGATCCATAACCAGTTTTTCAAGTCTATTTAACTTTCAGTGTTTCCAGAATCCTTTTGAGCTCATCCTGGGACGTGAAGGGGATCTTAATCTCCCCTTTATGGTCATTATTGCTTTTGACCGACACTTTTGCCCCGAAAAACGATGATAATTGGAACTGTAACGACTTTATTTCCTGATTAATTGTTGCTTGTTTTTTGGCCGCAAACGAGATACTGCTCATCATTCCCAGCTTACGGACCTCCTCTTCCACTTTCCGCACCGACCAGCCTTCTTCGATTATTTTGTTAAAAATCTTTAACTGACTCTGGTCACTGTTAATCGTGATAATCGCCCGCGCATGTCCCATGCTGATTTTATTGTCACGAAGGGCCGCCTGGATTACGGGAGGCAGTTTGAGCAGACGGATATAGTTGTTGACGGTCGTGCGGTTTTTACCAACCCTTACACCCAGTTCCTCCTGTTTCAGGTTGCATTCAAGGATCAGCCGCTGGTAGCTGAGTGCAATTTCTATGGCATTCAGGTTTTCCCGCTGAATGTTTTCGATGAGCGCCATTTCCAGCATTTGCTGGTCATTGGCCGTTCTTACATAGGCGGGAATGGTCACCATACCGAGGGATCGGCTGGCCTGCAGCCGCCGCTCTCCCGAAATAAGCTGGTAGGAACTGTCCGGAAGCTGACGCACCGTAATCGGCTGAATAATTCCCTGGACCCGGATCGAATCTGCAAGTTCCTGCAAGGCTTCCTGATCAAACTTTGTTCGCGGCTGGTAGGGATTGGCATCAATCTGGTCCACCTCGATCTCATTCATTGAGCCTACCACTTCCGGGGAAGCGATACGTGCATTGGAGCGGGGCGTATTGATTTTTTCAGAATCCTGTAAGAGAGCTCCCAGGCCCCTTCCCAGTCCGGTCATTTTTTTGGCTTTATTGCTGTTTTCCATCTTTTTCGCTGGTCAAATCATCACTCACTTCACTCCCAGCTGCTTGTCGGACGACAGCAAACCATTTTTCCGGAGAATTTCACGGGCCAGGTTCAGGTAGCTTACCGCACCCTTGCTGTCCGCATCCTGCGCCATGACGGGAATACCATAGCTCGGGGCTTCACTGATGCGAACGTTCCGCGGAATGATCGTATTGAAAACGAGTGACTCAAAGTGACTGGTGACTTCATTCACAACCTGATTGGACAGCCTGAGCCGGAGGTCGTACATGGTCAGCAATATTCCCTCGATGACGAGGCTTGTATTGAGGCGTGATTGTATAATCGTGATGGTATTCAATAATTTACCCAAACCTTCCAGTGCAAAGTATTCGCATTGAACAGGAATAATCACCGAGTCAGCGGCTGTAAGGCTGTTGATCGTGATCAAACCCAGTGAGGGCGAACAGTCTATAATAATGAAATCGTACTCGTCCCGCACTTCCGAAATAGCATCTTTCATCCGCTGCTCCCTGTTTTTCAGGTTGATCATTTCGATCTCAGCGCCCACCAGGTCGATGTGCGAGGGCAGCAGGTCCAGGTTTGGGAAATCGGTTGAAAGAACAATGTCAGCAGTTTTGGCCTGCTCCACCATGCATTCGTAAATACTATTTTCCATTTCCTGGGGGTTAAAACCCAGCCCGGACGTGGAGTTGGCCTGCGGATCAGCATCAATGATGAGTGTGCGGAATTCGAGTGCCGCCAAACTCGCGGCCAGGTTAATTGCAGTGGTTGTTTTACCTACCCCTCCCTTTTGGTTTGCTATTGCAATGACTTTGCCCATGTATTCATTCGAGTTACCAAGGTCAAATTTCTATTATTCGGGGCAATTCACCAAAAAATGTTCCACGGAGTTTGAGGAACCCGGCACAATGTGCTGCTGGATAGTTATTTACAGGATATTAGTATTTCGTTAAAATAATTTTACCCAAAATTTAGGCAAATGTTTCACGCCCATACGCGGGTACCTTCCGTGCAATTTTTGCACATTTCTATCTCTGACCGCGACCGGATCAGCGACGCACGGAAGTCGGTGTACTTCTTCCCTCTCCAGAGCTGCCGGAAGGTTTGCCGCTTCATATCGCCCAACTGGTACTCCGCATCCTTGTCAAAACAGCAGGGTACCACAGCGCCATCCCAGGTAATCACGCAGGAGTGCCACATTTTCCAGCAATGGTCTACAAAAGCATTTTTTATGGAGTACCGGCCATTTTCTTCCTTCTGGTAACGCGAGTAGCGCTCTATCGTCGGGATCAGGTCGGACCCCTCCTCATAGTCATAGATTTGCGCCGTTTTCAGCCCTACTTCATCCACGCCCATTTCCAGTGCCAGCTTTTTCACATCCTCGATCTGATGCTCGTTCGGCTTCACCACCAGAAACTGGAAAATCACATGCGGCGTACTCGATTTCAGCTCTTTTTTCCATTTGATGATATTGCGTGTGCCTTCCAGTACCTTTTCCAGGTTGCCGCCCACCCGGTACTGCTGGTACACATCCTGGGTAGTACCATCGATGGAAATAATCAGCCGGTCAAGGCCGGATTCTACGGTTTTTCTGGCCTTCTCGTCGGTCAGGTAATGTGCATTGGTGCTGGTAGCCGTGTAAATACCTTTATCGTGCGCATACTGCACCAGCTCAAAAAACTTGGGGTGCAGGTAAGGCTCGCCCTGGAAGTAAAAAATCAGGTACAGCAGTGTATCTGCCAGCTCATCGATGGTCTTTTTATACAGCTTTTCCTCCATCATGCCTGTGGGCCGGGTAAATGAGCGCAGGCCGCTCGGACATTCGGGACATCTTAAATTGCAGGAAGTAGTAGGCTCAAAAGAGATTGCGATCGGCATCCCCCAATGCACCGGCTGACCTGTAAACCGGGAATAAAAGTAGCTCCCCAGGATCTGCACGGCATTCCAGGCCCGCTTGAAAGTCACTTTGGACATCAGGTTGAGCCCGTCTTTTACATTTTTATTCATTCAGAGTGGCATTTTGGCCGCAGCAACGTGCCCGGATAATGAAAACTGCCGGTGAACCCCTGCGCGTTTTCAGACTGCTATGGCCGTGGTGTACTTGATTTCGGAAATTACAAAATAACTGCTGATGTGTAAAACACTATTCAGCGCAGAAAGTTTATGCTGGTAAAACTGGTTGAATGCCTCCGCATCTGCTACGATCACTTTCAGCATATAATCAAAGTTGCCCGAAACTACGGAACATTCCAGTACTTCGCTCATCTGGATGATGGCCTTATTGAAATCTTCAAAGCTTTCCCTACGCTGTTTGTCCAGCGTAACATTACAATAAACAATCAAAGCTTTCCCTACCTTCCTCCTGTTGAGGATACATACATATTTATCAATAATCCCCTCCTTTTGCAGCTTACGGATACGCTCATGTACCGGCGTGACGGAAAGGTTGATGCGGCTGGCAATTTCCTTGATGGTCAGCTGGGAATCCTGCTGCAGAAGTTCAAGGATCTTACGGTCGGTTGCGTCGGGAAGCAATGCAGTTTTTTTTAAATGCGGGTAAACGGTAAGTGCGGGAAAGATAGAAAATTTTTCTGCCGGATCGAGTGATGGGAGCTTTATTTACTGGACTACGTGGAGCAGGTACATGCTTTTTTCTACCAAAAGTAAATTTGTATACTTTTCAAACAATCCATCAACTGCAAAATTGATTCCCAATGATCATTGGCGTCCCCAAAGAGATAAAAAATAATGAAAACAGGGTTGCTGTCACGCCGGCCGGTGTGACGGAGTTTCGTAAACACGGCCACACGGTGTACGTGCAGACCGAGGCGGGAAAAGGCAGCGGCTTTGCTGATGAAGACTACGCCTCGGCAGGCGCGAGCATCCTTCCGACCATTGAGGCTGTGTACGATGCAGCTGAAATGATCATTAAAGTAAAAGAACCTATCGCATCCGAATACCCGCTGATCAAAGAAAACCAGCTGCTGTTTACCTACTTCCACTTTGCTTCGTCGGAGGAGCTTACCCACGCGATGATAGCCCGCAAAGCAGTTTGTCTTGCCTATGAAACCGTTGAAAAAACGGATCGCAGCCTGCCTTTGCTCGTTCCCATGAGCGAAGTAGCCGGACGTATGGCCATACAGGAAGGTGCCAAATACCTTGAAAAACCAATGGGTGGTTTTGGAATCCTGCTCGGCGGGGTAGCCGGTGTGAAGCCGGCCAATGTACTGGTGCTGGGCGGCGGCATTGTGGGTACGCAGGCTGCTAAAATGGCGGCCGGACTGGGCGCAAACGTCACGATTGTTGATATCAGCCTTGCGCGCCTCCGTTACCTGGAAGACATTATGCCTGCCAATGTGGATACGGTTATGTCCAATGAATACAACATCCGCGACCTGGTAAAAAGCGCCAACCTGATCATCGGCGGGGTACTGATCCCGGGCGCCAAGGCACCGTCACTCATTACCCGCGACATGCTGAAACTGATGAAGCCCGGTACCGTCATGGTGGACGTAGCGATTGACCAGGGCGGGTGTTTTGAAACATCCCGCGCCACTACCCACGAAGACCCGATTTATGAAGTGGATGGTGTGGTGCATTACTGCGTTGCCAATATGCCCGGCGCAGTTCCCTATACCTCTACCCTGGCACTTACCAATGCCAGCCTGCCCTATGCTTTGCAGCTCGCCAACCTGGGCTGGCAAACTGCCTGTACCCATAATGAAGAACTTCGGAAAGGATTAAATGTGGTAAATGGTAAAGTTGTCTTCCAGGGAGTTGCTGATGCCTGGAACATGCCTTACCAGGACGTAAAAACATTATTCTGACCTTTCTGCACCTGTGTAAAGAGCCCTGCAAAGTATTGCGGGGCTTTTCCATTTTCTACAAATATTACAATTAAGTAGCCGCTACTATTGCATACTCCATTATTCTTCTTACTTTTGCATAAAATTTGAACGAACATCCGTTCGCTTCTCTGCTTCTCATACGGTCAGGCACAAACAGAACCAGCCGTCAGCCTCTTTTCGCCGGTTGACATTACCGTACACACGCAGAGCCCCACGGATGGTTTGTGGCGGGCTTTGCGGAATCCCTTTTTGAAATTGTTTATAGTTTTTGCACGATGTCAGGCATCCGGGTTCTCCGTGTTTAGTCCCGACTTTGTAATTCCTCTAAATCAGCTTTCGGATCGCTGCATTTCGCAGATCGCCAGATTTCGGCCGGAAATCCGGTCAACCAAGTACATCTGTTAAAAAAATACAACAAATCAATATAATGACAACTGAGACTATTGAGTCATTTTCAGAACTCGGACTTTCTGAAAACATAATGAAAGCTTTGGACGAAATGGGCTTCGTAAAGCCCTCGCCGATCCAGGCACAAGGTATACCAGCCGTAATGCAAGGTTCTGACGTAATTGGTCAGGCCCAGACCGGTACTGGTAAAACTGCCGCATTCGGTATTCCTGTCCTTGAAAGAATTGATACTTCGGTTAATGCCGTTCAGGCATTGATCCTCTGCCCTACCCGCGAGCTTGCCGTGCAGGTTTCCGAAGAACTTGGCAGACTTGGAAAATTTGAACGTGGCGTTCGCATTGAAGCAATTTATGGCGGTGATTCGATCGACCGTCAGATCCGCTCCCTGAAAAAAGGTGTTCATATTGTAGTAGGTACACCTGGCCGCGTGATGGACCATATGGAACGTCGTACGCTGAAATTTGATGAAGTACGCATGATGGTACTTGATGAAGCGGACGAAATGCTGGATATGGGCTTTCGTGAAGACATTGAAAGCATTCTGGCCGACATGCCGGAAGATCGCCAGACGATCCTTTTCTCGGCTACAATGTCCAAGCCGATCATGTCGATCACCAAAAGATTCCTCAACGATCCTGTACTCATTAAAGTGGTTCGCAATGAGCTCACCAACCAGAACATCGAGCAGGTTTATTTCGAGGTAAAACCACAGGCGAAAGTGGAAGTCATGACCCGCCTGATCGATATGCACCACCTGAAATCACTGCTTGTTTTTTGTAATACAAAACGTAAGGTGGACGAGATCGTGGAAGACCTGCAACTGCGCGGATACGCGTCAGAAGGAATTCATGGTGACCTTCGCCAGCAGCAGCGCAGCAATGTCATGAGCAAGTTCAAGGCTGGCGTAACAACGATCCTGGTAGCGACAGACGTAGCTGCACGGGGTATTGACGTAAGCGGCCTGGATGGTGTGATCAACTACGACATTCCACTGGACGAGGAGTATTACGTACACCGGATAGGTCGTACTGGCCGTGCGGGCATGTCCGGAAAGGCATTCTCGCTGGTAGCGCGTGACGAAAAATACCGCCTTAAATCCATTGAAGGTTATACCAAGGTAAAAATTGAAAAAGGTGTAATTCCGTCCTTTGAAGATATCGTGGGTGTACGCAAAGCGCGCTTTGTTGAAAATATTTCTGCCGCAATCAAGGAAGGCGGCGACGCTGAATTGTATAACGACGTGCTCGAAATGCTTCACCACAGCGGCTTTACTACCGAGCAGGTAGTAGGTGCGATGGCTAAACAGATCATGGGCGTTCAGAAAAATGAATATACAGACAGCAACCTGGCCTGGGAAGAAAGAAGGAATGAGCGTGATGGCGGCGCCCGCCGTGAAGGTGGCGACCGTTACGAGCGTCGTTCAGGCAGCAAGTTCGGCGATCGCCGGGAAAGTGGTGACCGCCGCGACGGAGACCGTCGTGGAGGAGAGCGCTACCCTGCGGCAGGCGGTGTACGCCGGGGAGAGGGCGAAGTTCGCCGCTCACCCGAAGCTGGTATGACCCGCTTGTTCCTGAGCCTTGGACGCAAAGATCATATTATGCCGAAAGATATCGTGGGCGCCATTGCAGGTGAGGCCAACATTCCGGGCAAAACAATCGGAGCGATCGACATTTATGACAAGTTTACTTTTGTGGATGTACCTGACAAGGATGCGAGGACAATCCTCCGTGCCATGGATGGCAATACCATTAAGGGAAAACCGGTTCAGATCGATATTGCGAAGTAATATCTGATTTTAGATAGTTTAAAAGGGGCTTTTTAAGCCCCTTTTTCTTTTATTTACAACTATGGATAAACAAGCTCAGAAACAAGAAGTTTGGCTCAGGGGCCCTCTGCCCGGAGTACCTCCGCTCTTGCAACCCGCAGCGCATGCACTCCTTCAGGCGGGAGAAGAGCTGGCTGGCCTGGCAGATACCTTCCCCAATGATCTGCTCTGGCATAAGCCTGCGGGACTTGCCTCGGTAGGTTTTCATTTACAGCATCTTACCGGTGTACTCGACAGGCTTTTTACTTACGCAGACGAACGCCTGCTCAGTGACGGGCAGCTTACTTACCTGAAAAACGAAGGCTCCGAGCCTTTCCCGGGATGCAACTATACAGCATTGCTGCATGCATTTGACAGGCAGGTTGAGGCTTCCATCGCATATTTTAAAATGGTAGAAGAAAGTACACTGACTGACCTCCGCTATGTGGGCCGCGCCAGAATTCCGTCCACAAAGCTGGGATTACTCTTTCATGCTGCGGAGCATACGCAGCGGCATACGGGCCAGCTTCTGGTAACTGCCAGGATGCTGATGCAGCAGGTGGATGGTATAATCCGGCTTTAATCATCTGCTTCCGGCCGGATATGCAGCAGCCGCCTGATCCAGCTTGTTTCTTCCTCCTTTTCGGGAGTAGCCTGCGGCTTTATTTCGGTTAAAGATGCAAGGTCGGGCTGGCCGGCATTAATCCAGCATGTATACCAGATGTCGCCCGTCATGCGGATCGATGCGCGCATCCTTCTTTCGACCTGCCCAGCCAGCATTGCATGGTATTGCTCGGAAAACTCGCGCGAGTAGCTGCGGGTGAGTACATTGTTCCTAAGTTCATAGCTGTACTTTTTATCAGACGCGAAAGTGCCGGTCAGTATTTTTTCAAAGGATAAAACCGAATCCCTCGCCTCGCTGGATTCCCGGACAGCCTGCCAGGCTGCCAGCATGATATTTTCCTGATATACTGCGGGACCCTCCCAAAACTCATATTGTTCTGCAAACAGCTCCGGCAGGCGTGACTCCCAAAATCCGTGTATCCCGGTTTGCCGGGTTTTCTGACCATTATAATTGCTGGTCGTATGCAGCGGTACATGCGCGTCGGCAATATAATGCCCCAGTTCAGCCGAAAGCCTTAGTACGCGCGTCAGGTCACGCATCTTGAATGCTTCCGTAAGCTGAAAAGCAGCGAGCTGAATGTGCCAAGGTACAATCCCGTGCTTCCGCAGGCTGTCTTCCCCTACTCTTTCAACTGCCTTAGGCCAGGATGGTGGTAAAAAGTAAAACACGCTGTCGCCATACACATCCAGATCAATAAAATGCCGCTCGGCCTCACCGGCAACTGCGTACCTTCTCTTGTCCGGATTGGTTGCATTTTCAGTGATGTAGTCAATGTGTTTTTTATAAAACACCTGCATGGCAGCTGGCAGGCGGAACACTGCAAGGCGGTTGATCCTTTTATGTGCCCAGAAGCCCCACGAGCCAGCATTTGCGGGAGCATTTATGCAAAAAAGAAGGCAAATAGCAGGAAAGAACTTTGAAACACTTGAAAATTTTGCAGCCCGCCTTGAAAATACATCCATATAAAGTTTTGATAATGACCAATAGTAGCTGATCATCTTTTTAGACGGAATGCTGCAAGAAAGTAACTGGTGCAACAGAAATTTATCACCTGTTTTTACAATCTGCACAAAATCGCGGGCTATACAGACCCATTTTGAATCTTGATTTCACATGAAATTCAAATTCAAGGTATTTAGGTACACAAAATATTATTTGCCCTAAACTGCTCTCGAAAATCCAAGCTTTTGCAAAGCTCACCAAATTCAAAATTTGTTATATTTTATATATAAATAATGCAATTATAGGTTTTTATCTTACCTTTGTACCAGTAAGATTCAGCCGATTTAGATTTTGAATAATGAGAACCAGAAATAAAACATTAGGTTATTTGTTGCCGGTATTTTCACTTTGTGTGTTTATGCTGATTATTTACGGCGCTTATGTGCCGCATAAAAGAGCCGAAATCCAGCGGGTTGTGTGCATTAAGTTTAAGTCAGGAACAACTGCGGAAGACATGGAAAAGCACATGCGTGACTTTGCTTCCATGAAAAATTCGGTAGACGAAGTGGTAGCTTATTCAGCCGGACATGTACAAAAGTCTGCAGTGGATGGAAACCAATTTGACGTAGTGCATTACCTGACTTTCAGAACAGTCGAAGGTGCGGATAAATATGTAGCCAATGCAGACCGCAAGGCGTTTGTAAAAGCAAATGAAGGAAATTGGGATAAGGTGCTGGAGATTAACTCCAACATTGAAAAATAACAATAGTAATAGGAGTGAAAATTTGGAAAAAAGAGTCGGGCTTCCCGGCTCTTTTTTTGTACCCTACCACTCGATCGGCTCCTTGCCTTTTGACACCAGGTACTCGTTTGCCTGGCTGAAATGCCTTGTACCGAACCAGCCTCCGCCATTGGCCGACATGGGTGAAGGATGTTTCGCTTTCAGAATGTGGTGGCTTGCCGTGTTGATGACGCTTCCCTTATCCTGCGCATACCGGCCCCAAAGCATAAAGACAATGTTGCTTTTATCATCAGAAATGCATTTGATGACGGCATCCGTAAAGCGCTCCCAGCCCTTGTTCTGGTGAGAGCCTGCCGCGCCGGCACGTACCGTAAGGGTTGCATTCAGAAGCAGTACCCCCTGCTTAGCCCAGCGTTCAAGGTTGCCGGAGGGCGGAAAAGGTTTGCCCAGATCCGTCTGGATTTCCTTGAAAATATTAACCAGTGAAGGCGGCATGCGGACGCCATCATTGACAGAAAAACACAAACCATGGGCCTGACCCGGACCATGATAAGGGTCCTGGCCCAGAATGACTACTTTGCATGCATCGAAAGTACAAAAGTCAAATGCATTGAAAATTTGCCTGGCCGGAGGGTATACTGTGGCTGTTTTGTACTCCGACCTGACGAATTCCGTCAGCTCCGTAAAGTAAGGTTTTTCGAATTCGCCTGATAGTCTTTCCTTCCAGGACTGCTCAATCTTAACGTCCATAATTGATTTGTGTTTTGATCCTAAATTAAATGACTTTGTTTTGGTTTGTCCCCGATTGATTACTATTTTCGTCAGGACGGAAAATTGATTTTGGCTTCCAAAAGCTTGTTTTTCACGTTATTACCTCACCAGACATCCTTATTTTTTATGGTTTCCAAAGTTACGGATGGTGTGAAAGTCACTGTAATGACAGAGTTTCAGCCGGATTACTCCAACCCGGCCCAGGACCATTACGTTTTTACTTATAAAATCCTCATCGAAAACCATAGCGAGCATACCGTCAAGTTGCTGCGGCGCCACTGGCACATTTACGACGCCAACGGAACCGTGCGGGAAGTAGAAGGTGCAGGCATTGTGGGCCTGCAACCTATCCTGGAACCTGGCGAGGTACATGACTATGTATCGGGCTGCAACCTTCGGACGGATATGGGCAAAATGTCCGGCACTTACCTGATGGAACGCGTCATTGACGGACGGCACTTCAAGGTGATTATCCCTGCATTTTCCCTCGTAGCTCCTTACCGCCTCAACTGATCCTTGTTTGCCGCTGTTTGTCTGCTCCATTAACCCCTTAGAAATTTGATTGCGTCTTACCTTAAGTACCTTTGGAGAGCCGGAAATGAGCATTCCATTCATTCCCCGTTTCTTTTTGAACTGTATACCAGGGTAATCCGAAACAAAAAGGCTGACCTGCCCGATTTCACTTTATTAAAATCATTCCGAAACGAGCTCCTGCACTGTACACTGGAAATTGAGGTGCGGGACCTTGGTGCGGGATCAAGGGTCAATAAATCCAATCGCCGGAAGGTGCGCGACATTGCCCGCAATGCTGAAAAACCTGAAAAGTTCGGAAAGCTTTTCTACAGGCTCGTACAGCATTTTCAACCTGCCACCGTGCTGGAACTGGGTACTTCTCTCGGTCTTTCCACCTTGTATCTTGCCAAAGCGGCTCCCTCGGGCAGTGTGTACACCTTTGAAGGCTGTCCAGAAACTGCGCGCTATGCCCGCCAGAACTTCTATAAGCTGAAAGTGGAAAACATAGAGGTGATTACGGGGAACATTGATGAAACCCTGCCGGCATTTCTGGCCGGGACGCCAAAGCCCCTTGACTTTGCCTATTTTGATGCAAACCACCGTTTTGAACCTACCGTGCGGTATTTTGAGCAATGCCTTCCGCATGCACACAATGATTCTGTCTTTATATTTGATGATATATACTGGTCTGCAGAAATGACGCAGGCCTGGGAGCAGATAAAAAAGCACCCCTCGGTGACCCTTACCGTTGATCTTTTCTGGATCGGACTGGTCTTTTTCCGGAAAGAGCAGGTTAAGGAAAATTTTGTTTTAAGATTTTAAATACATACTCACCCAAATGAAAAAAACAGCTTCAATTCTGCTTTTTGCTACAATTTGCTTCCCTGCGCTATCCCAAAGTACGGCGAGCAAGCCCGGAAACCCTGTATTCCCGGGCTGGTATGCGGACCCTGAGGGAATTATTTTTGGCAAGAAGTTCTGGATATATCCCACCTACTCGGCGCCCTACGAGCAGCAAGTTTTCTTCGATGCTTTTTCGTCGGACGATCTGAAAACCTGGAAAAAGCACCATGCTATACTGGATACCTCATCCGTGAAATGGGCAAAAAAAGCCATGTGGGCCCCATCGATTATCGAGAAGGATAAAAAATATTACTTCTTTTTTGGCGCCAATGATATCCAGAGCGATCAGGAAAAAGGCGGAATTGGTGTCGCTGTAGCCGATAAGCCCGAAGGTCCGTTCAAGGACTACCTGGGCAAGCCGCTGATCGACAAATTTCATAATGGCGCACAGCCGATTGACCAGTTTGTTTTCAAAGACAAAGACGGACAACACTACCTTTTCTATGGCGGTTGGCGGCACTGCAATGTCGCCAAGCTCAACAAGGACTTTACCGGCTTCATTCCTTTTCCTGATGGTACTACCTTCAAGGAAATCACGCCTGAGGGTTATGTGGAAGGTCCTTTTATGTTTATCAGAAATGGAAAATATTACTTTATGTGGTCAGAAGGCGGCTGGACAGGACCTAATTACTCCGTGGCCTATGCCATCGCTGACTCCCCTTTCGGCCCATTCAAAAGGGTAGGAAAAATCCTTCAGCAAGATCCTCAGGTAGCTACAGGCGCAGGGCACCACTCGGTAATCCAGGTACCGGGAAAAGATGAATGGTACATTGTTTACCACAGACGCCCGCTGACCGAAACGGACGGCAACCATCGCGAAACCTGCATAGACGTGATGTCTTTCGATGATAAAGGAATGATTAATCCGGTGAAAATCACCCGGGAAGGTACAGCACCTGTAAAGCTGAAATAAGCTCCTCCCCATCCATTTTGCGCCGCTGGCGTACACTGCTACCGTGTTTTTGTCCGTGCCTCCAAATGGCACGGACAACATGGAATGATTTTTGCTGATCCGGGGTAAATCCGACAGCCACAAAAATCAAGATGTACCCCATTGTATGCTTCTAGACGGCATGTATACCCCCTACGAAGAGACGGCCAGGGCCGAGCTCATGCGGTGGCAGCAGAAAATGGACAAACGTCCCAACTTTATAGACCGGACTTCCAAGCGAGTTCAGGATAAGCTGAACGGTATTATTCCGGACAAGATCCACCAGATCATTACTGCCACCATCAAGCAGACGATGCGCGGTGTACTGTCGGGTGCAGAATACACGACGTCCACACCAGTACGTCAGCGGACTTTGGAAGACATCGAGGCGGAAGTAAAACGACGAATTAACTTTTATAAAAAAGCAGGTGCTGCCGAGGGCGGCATTACCGGAGCAGGCGGCTTTTGGCTCGCACTGGCCGAATTTCCGGTGCTGATTGGTATCAAAATGAAGCTGCTGTTTGAAATAGCAGCCCTCTACGGATACCCGGTTGATGATTATCGTGAGCGCCTTTTTATCCTGCATGTGTTCCAGCTTACGTTTTCCAGCCAGAAAGGCCGGCGGGATGTACTGGAACAGATTACGGGCTGGCAGGCCAAAAGCAAAGCATTACCCGAAGACATTCATCAGTTTGACTGGAAAACCTTCCAGCAGGAATACCGCGACTACATTGACCTGGCCAAGATGGCCCAGCTGATTCCCGGCATCGGGGCAGCAGTAGGCATTATTGTCAACTACCGCCTGCTCAACCAGCTTGGCGCCAATGCAATGAATGCATATCGCCTGCGGTGGTTTGAGGAAAAACACACTCTAATTTCAGTAACGCGTTGATTTAACTATTTGAATGAGCACAAAGCAAAGGGACCACGTTTACTCCAAAGGCATTGACTCCGCATTAACAGCTGTTTACAATGGTTATACTTTCTTTATCCGGTTCTGTCGTGAGCTTTTCCGGGGCAGGATGGAATTCCAGGAAATTGTAAAACAGTGTTATGCGATCGGCAACAAATCCCTGCTCCTGATCAGCCTCACGGGCTTTATTACAGGAATGGTTTTTACAAAACAATCACGGCCTTCGCTGGCTGAGTTCGGGGCAACATCCTGGCTGCCCTCCCTGGTGTCAATTGCGATCATCCGGGCGCTGGCCGCCCTGGTTACTGCATTGATCAGTGCGGGAAAAGTAGGATCCAGTATCGGTGCCGAGTTAGGCTCCATGCGGGTAACCGAGCAGATCGACGCCATGGAGGTGTCTGCGGTAAACCCGTTTAAGTTTCTGGTCGTCACCCGCGTACTCGCGTGTACGGTAGCTATTCCGGTGCTGATGTTCTACTGTACACTGGTGAGCTTGCTGGGCGCATTCCTGAATGTGACGCTGAATGAAGGCACTAGTTTCGTCTCGTTTTTTCAAAATGCATTTGAACAGATCACTTTCCTGGACCTTGGCACTTCAGTAGCCAAAGCAGTTGCGTATGGTTTTACGATCGGAATTGTGGGATGCTACCAGGGATATAATGCCAGCAAGGGTACCGAGGGAGTAGGAAAAGCAGCCAACTCATCTGTGGTCATTTCCATGTTTATGATCTTCCTGGAAGAAGTGATTATTGTTCAGGTTTCGAACTATTTCAGAGTTTAATATGATTGAAGAAAATCCAGGCACAGATACTGTAATCAGGATCAGGGACCTTTATAAGTCTTTTAGCGACCTGCACGTACTGCGCGGAGTAAACCTCGATGTAAACAGGGGTGAAAACGTAGTGGTACTCGGCCGGTCGGGTACCGGTAAGTCCGTATTGATCAAGATTATTGTTGCCCTGCTCACACAGGATCGCGGTGAATGCAACGTACTCGGACGTGAAGTATCTGCCCTGAACGAAAAGGAACTTCGTGACCTGCGTCTCAAAATCGGATTCTCATTTCAGAACAGCGCACTTTATGATAGTATGACAGTGCGGGAAAACCTGGAATTCCCCCTCGTCAGGAACGTGGCCAACCTTACACGGGCCGAGATCGATGAGCAGGTGGAGAGCGTACTCGACGCGGTTGGTTTGCTGCAAACGATCAACCAGGTGCCGTCTGAACTTTCGGGCGGGCAGCGCAAGCGGATCGGTATTGCCAGGACACTGATCCTGAAACCCGAAATCATGCTGTACGATGAGCCCACAGCTGGTCTCGATCCCATTACCTGTCTTGAGATCAATGAGCTGATCAATGAGGTAAAAGAGAAATACCACACCAGCTCGATTATTATTACCCATGACCTTACCTGCGCACGCAGCACCGGTGACCGTGTCGCTATGCTTCTGGACGGGCATTTTCTTAAACAGGGCACATTCGAGGAGGTATTCGAATCGGATGAGCCAAGGATCAAAAGTTTTTACGATTATAATTTTATTCAATAATGGAAAAGTCAGCCAAAAAGCGCTCTGTCACCGTAGGTCTGTTTGTTGTCATAGGCATTCTGATTCTTGTATTGGGCATTATCACTATAGGTAGTATGAAAAAGGTTTTTTCAACTACCATCACGGTCAAAACGATCTTTGAGGATGTCAATGGTCTGAAACCGGGCAATAACATCTGGTACTCGGGTGTGAAAATAGGAACGGTGAAGAGCATCCGTTTTCTGGAAAATTCCAAGGTGGAGGTAATGCTCCATATTGAGGAAAAGTCACAGGAATTTATCCGTAAAAACGCGAAGGCCAAAGTGAGTACGGACGGTCTGATCGGTAACAAGATCATTGTACTTTACGGAGGCACCACCAAGGTCCCATCCATTGAGGACGGTGATGAGATCACGGTTGAAAAGATAGAAAGTACCGAGGAAATGCTGGCTGTTTTGCAGGAAAACAACAAGAACCTGCTGGGCATCACAAGTGCATTTAAAACAATCAGCAAGAATATCCTGGAAGGAAAAGGTACCGTGGGTATGCTGCTGAATGACGAGCGCCTCTACAAAGATGTGGACCAGACATTGGGTACGTTGAAAATAGCATCGTCAAATGCACAGAAAATGACGATGGCACTCGCAAGCTATACCGACAAGCTGAACCAGAAAGGCGGCCTGGCCAATGATTTCGCCACGGATACGATCATCATGACGAACCTTCGCGGTACAGTTGGAAAACTGAATGAAACCGTAGTTTCAGCCAATGAAACCATCAACAACTTGAAAGCAGCCAGTGCCGATCTTAACTCCAATACGACCAGCCCGGTAGGTGTACTGTTGCATGACCAGCAGACTGCGTCAAATATTAAGGAAACATTAAAAAACCTGGAAAGCAGCACAGGAAAGCTTGATGAAAATATGGTTGCTTTACGCTCTAACTTCCTGTTTAGAAGATATTTTAAGAAAAAAGCGAAAGAAGAAGCCAAACAACCCGCGAAAGAAGAAGTAAAAGAAGAGTCGAATCAATAAATTCCATAAATTTGTAAAAATAGTTTTCAGAGCCTGTATAGAAATGACTTTGGTACTATTTTAACGTACTTGGATTGATGACTTCTGGAAAAATTTTACTTAAATGATGGCGCTACAACTTAACCCGGTTCTGGATGTTGAATACCTCGATCAGGCCTATGGTGACGACCCGGTGATTCTCTACATGATCTTTGATGCTTTTCTCAGTGACTCTTATCCAAGGTGGATTGCACTGGAAAATGCCCTGCAAACCGGAGATATGAAGGAATCAGCGAGTATTGTACACGGGCTCAAACCTTCATTTACCATGACGGGCCTCACCGAGATCCGCTCAGAAGTGGAGGTGCTCGAAAAAGCGATCAAGGAGCAGGAATCTGATGAGGAACTGATGTCTATGTACAAAAAGATATCCGGCGATCTGAATGTGATTATTCCGGTCCTCGAACAGGAATCTGCACGTCTGAAACAGATCTAGCCGGCTGTTAAAGGCCGGCCGAATGCGGCTGAACACTCTTTCTTTTTGCTTTGTCCCATGCTGCACTTTGTCGTCCGCCCAGGTACCGCCGTATACCTGCGAGTACCGCATAGTTCATGACGCAGAAATAGTATGGGACAAAAAATGCTTTTACCTTGATTTTACGCCTTTCCATGATCCAACCTGCCAGCGCAAGAGTGTAAAATAACAGCTGGGCAATCAGGATGATGGCATACAAGGCGCCCCCGACCATTGCCATGATCGCGATATTCAGCAGCAATGCAAGGATCATCAGAAATGGTGTGACCGTCCACCGTAACACGCGGTGGCTGATGTACTGAAACGAAAGTACCGGGTAACTTACCGGATTCAGCAATTTACCCAGCCGGGTGATAGACTGAATACCTCCCGCAGCAATCCTTACCTTACGTTTAAGCTCTTCCTGAATATTGTCCGACGAGGTTTCGGAAGCATACGCATCCGGCTCATATACAATGCGGTAACCCTGGCTGGCGATCAGCATGGAGATCATAAAGTCGTCCAGTATCGTATCAGGCTCCACCTGGCGGTACAATGCACGGCGGACACTGAACAGCTCCCCCGCCGCACCCACCACGGAGTACAGTTCCGAATCCCATCTCTTCAGGGCAGACTCATATTTCCAGTAAAAACCTTCTCCCGCGGTGGCATCGGACACCGCATCCTGCATCACCCGTTTTTCACCGGATACCGCTCCTACCGTCGGATCGGCATAATGGCGTGCAATGAGGAGCAGCGCATCCTGGTTCAGGAATGTATTTGCATCCGTAAAAACCACTACCTCGCTGTCCACTTCATGCATGGCACGGTGAATCGCCTGTATCTTCCCGCTCCGCGCCGGCGTATGCATCAGCCTGAGTTCGGGATAGCGGGCGATTATGTCAGGGGTACGGTCCGAGGAACCGTCTGTTACAAACAGGATGCTCAGCTTGCCCTGCGGGTACGACAGCTGCAAGGTGTCCCTGATCTTCTCTTCAATGATACTTTCCTCATTATAGGCAGCAATCACAAGAGTCAGCGTGGGAAAATCCTGGTCCAGGCCGGGAGGTACCCGCCGACCTTTGACCGCACGCCGAATGAGTACAAGAATGTAAAGCAAGATCCCGTAGCCCAGGAAAGTGTAAAAAACGATGAAAATGCTCAGCCAGAATATCGGTTCCATGGTCAGCGTGAAAGTGGGAAGCCCAGGTGGGTACTATCCGGTTTGTTGGTAAAATGCCAGGTAATTGCTTTCAGGAAAACGGGGATAAAACCATATTCTCCATTGCGCAGGTACTGAAAAATGTTGCGGGGAACTACCGCTGCCAGGAAGTAGCAGCAGAAGATAAAGAAAGCAGACGAAGGTGCATTTTTACGTATAAATAAAATCCGGTTGCGGTTCATGAAGAATTCCTTAAGTGCCGTCCTCTTGCCTACTGACACAGATTCTTTATGGTAAATAAGTGCGGAAAGGTCCGTGTGGATCTCGTAACCTGCCTTCCTGATCCGCTCGCACCAGTCGAGCTCTTCATAGTACAAAAAGTAATTTTCGGACATTAATCCTGCCTTTTCCAGCGCTTCCCTGCGGATCATCATAGCCGCGCCGTGAGCATAGCCGGTTACTCCGCTCAGGTGGTCGTACTGGCCGCGGTCCGTTTCGAACTGACCAATGCATGCATTGCGGCATGTATAATAGTTCATCGGGGTATAGCCGGTGTACTGCAGCATATCCGGCTGATCAAAATAGTGGATCTTGGGTGAAATCATCCCGATGCGCGGGTTGGCTTCAAGCCTGTCCACGAGCTTGCCGATGAGGTCAGCCGTCACTTCGGTATCATTGTTGATCAGGAACAGGTAGTCGCCCGTCGCATAGCGGATCCCCAGATTATTTCCCCCCGCAAAGCCCGTATTCACATCCGAGCGGATGAATTTGACGTTCCAGTACTTCACCTCCCACTCCGGCACCACATTGACTTTGCTGCCATTGTCGACCACGATGATTTCCAGATCGGGGTAGGTATTTACTTCCAGCAAGGATTTCAGCAGATCCTCGGTCACTTTGGGCTGGTTATAGTTGACCGTCACAATGGAAACACTTTTCATTTATTAATCGTGATAATGCTGAAAAGAAAGAATATTTTCGGAGATTTGTAGAAGTATTTCAAATTTAGCAATAAAAACTTAGCTTTAAGCAAATTGTCCTGCTACAATGCAAGTTTTGTCGATTTCAGGAATGATTTTGTAGGTAAGGGGGTAAAATATAACCGGTTATTGGTAAGGTGAAAATCAAACGGCTGCTTGAACTTGGAAAAACATCTGACCTGCAAACAGAAAATGTGTCTCAGGCTTTGCCCGCAGGATCGCTGCTGGAACAAAAGGTTCGTGAGCTTATCGAAGTAATTGACCACTCCGGCGCGGATACAAAAGCAGCAAAGACCTACCAGCAGGAGATTGCAGAAGCATTTGAGCGGGCTGCTGAGGGAGAAAAACAGATTGCTTCTTTCCAGGAGCTTGATAAGGACAACAATCTTTCGAGGGAAGAGCTGCTGGAAGGACTGGAAAAGCTGCTGGCAGAAAACCAGCTAGACAGCGAAATGAGTAAAAACTACCTTCGCAGGAATACTGCGCAAAGGATTGTACTCTTTTTCGTGGCCATTTTACTGATCGTCGTGGGGTTTGCCATGATCATCATGCCAGCTCCCCCCAGCTTTGAAATCTTCACGGTTTTCTACTTCAATGTCAATGACGGTGTGACGATCATGGACCTGGTGTCGCTCCTGATCATTTTCGGAGGCGTATTCCTGTTTGTGTTAAACTTCAATAAGAAATGATCACGTACCAGGATCCTCCTACCAGCGTCAAAAAAATACTGATTGTCGAAGACAATCTTGTTTTCAGGAAGGTGATTGAAGTATCCCTGCAGAAAGCCGGCTACACCTGCGTGCTCTGCCAGTCTGCTACCGAAGCCCTGGACCTGCTTCTCGACGAAACGCCCGATCTTATCATTTCGGACTACGACATGCCCGAAATGAATGGTTTTGATTTCAGGCAGGCGGTACTGATGAACCCCAATGTGAAGGATATTCCCTTTGTTTTCCTGACGTCGTTTACGGATACCCCGCTCGTACTGAAAGGCTTGAACATGCATGCGCTGGATTTCATCAACAAGGAAACGCCCATTCCGGTAATCATCTCCAAGCTGAATAACATTATCGTATCCTTGCAGAACGAGCATGACAAGTCTGTCAAGGAGCTGAAAGTAGCGGCCGAAACGCTCAATGTGCAATCCATACCGATGCGGAACCCGGAAGTGAGCGGGTTCACCATTCATTTTTGGCACAAGGGATACAGAGGCTATCCGGGTGGTGATTTTATTGATTTTGTAAAAATAAATGATCGCTTCTGCTTCGGCTTTCTGGGGGATATCATGGGAAAAAAGTGGAAAGCCTGGTTTTTCACCTTTGGCTTCCTGAGCTACATACGGGCGGCGATCCGGTTTTGCGTGCTTGATAATGACCTCTCGCTCGACACCATTGTACAGAAAATCAATAAACTGATTTATCTGGACGAGAGTCTGGAAAACATCCTGTCGAGCCTCTCGCTGATTCTGATGGACAGTGAAACCGGCGACGTACATTATACCGGCGCAGGCGACCTGCCGCTCATTCATTACCGCAGTGTTGCGTGCAGCACGGATACGGTACTTTCATCGGGCCTGCTCCTGGGTTTGCTGGAAGAAGGCATGTACGACAAACAGATTATCCGGATGGAGCCCGGCGACCAGCTCGCCATTTTTACAGACGGCATGATTGATATTCCTTCCAACGGATCCAAAAAGAGCGACTACCCATTCTTTGTCCAAAAAATCACTCCCTACCTGGGCCAGCCGGCTACGTTTGACCGGATCAAAGCGCACGTACTGGGGAGCATCAATGACGGCAACCAGATGGATGACGCCAGCATCATATTTATCGAAAAAAAATAACCCGATGATCCTAGAGACCAAAGACGTAAACGGTGTGGTGCAGGCCACCATTCTCCCTGAGGAGGCGAGCCTCTCCAATGCGGAACAATTCAAGGAAGAAATGATCAGCCTGGTGGCAGGCGGCTCAAAGCTCGTTATGGTCAGCTTTGAGAATGTAAATTACATTGACAGCTCGTTTCTGGGCAGCCTCGTGGTTGCACTTAAATATGCCATACCGCGCAAAGTGGACATTTACCTCGTCTCCCTCAAATCAGATGTAGGTAACCTGCTGACGCTCATCCGCATGGACAAAGTATTCAAGATTTTTAAAGATTACGAACAAGCGATGGAATCCCTCGGCTAGGCACATGAACGAATCCCCCCACAAGATCGAATTCCAGTTTCAGAGTACCCGGGAAAACATCCCGGGAATACTCCGGAACTGTCTTGAACATATCAGACAACAAACCCAGTTCGAGCCGATTGATGAAGAAGTACTATCCAAGATCAAGTGGGTAATTACTGAAATGCTGACCAATGCCGTAAAGCATTCAGGCGTAGACCAATGTATGCTGACGATCCACCTGGATACGGGCAAACTTGTGCTGGAAAAGGAAGATCAGGGCGAGCCGCTGACGCTGGTTGAAACGCCGGGGGGAAATAAGGTGATCTGGCCGCTGGCACAGCTGAATGGCAACGTCAATTTCCAGATCTACCATAATGGAGAGGAGTCGCTGCGGGTGCGGACCAACAATGCAAAAACAGCTTTTTTCTTTACCGAGCAACTTGAAGGTAACCATGCTCCCGAGTTATTTTTTGACACCAGCGAACACTTCGGATTGCTGATCATGGTGAAGGCATCCGAAGAATTTACCTACGAATACGACCCTGAGTCGCGTACCAACCGGTTCAGAACTACTTTCAATCTTAAAAATCCGCTGACATGAAGCACAGGTTTGAAGTGCTCGATATTTTCAGGGGGATGTTTGCGTCCCTCGTGTTCCTGTTTCATCTTGGCCCCTTTGCCGAAACCCCCATCCTGAACAACAGCTTCGTCGAAAATTCCGACATGTTTGTTGACTTCTTCTTTGTATTAAGCGGCTTCGTGATCACATACAGCTACCAGTCGCTGTCGGACGGCAGCCAGATGAAATTGTTCCTTGCCAAGCGCGTGTACCGCATTTATCCGCTGCACTTTGTGATGCTGCTGGCATTCCTCGGCATGGAGGTCGCCAAAAATCTGCTCAGCCCTTATATACAGGTCAATAACCTGGTGAACCCGGCCAACAATGCCTACACGTTTTTCACCTCGCTTTTTCTGGTCAATTCCACTCCCCTGCCCAATGTTCATGACGTGAGCTGGAATATACCAAGCTGGTCTATCAGTGCTGAAATGATATCTTATGTTGTTTTCGGCAGTCTGCTGGTGTGGATCAACAGTTCGCATCAGTTCCGTAACCGCAACATCTTTTACGCAGCGGTGGTACTGATTGCACTTGCGGGTCTGGCAACGTTTTCCGGCAGCCTGCAGATCAATTACAGCTTCAATTACGGATTCCTGCGTGGCATACTCGGCTTTTTCACCGGTGCATTGTGCTTCAACCTGTTCAATGCCACCCACCTGCGGGTACGAACCATGAATGCGGCCCTTTTTTCGGCAGGTGAACTGCTTTCACTGGGTGCAATCGCGTATTGTATTTATCACGGGGAAATGATGAAGCCGCTCGGTGCGGTATTCGAGGTGCTCTTTTTTGTATGCATTTATATATTTTCGTTTGAAAAAGGCATTATCTCCGCTGCTCTCAAAACATCAGGGCTGCTGCACAATTTGGGCAAGTACTCTTACTCCATTTACATGACGCACGCCCTGCTGATCAGCCTCTTCAATGTATTGTTTATCCGGATCCTGAAATTTCCTCCGGGTGCCTATTCTTACCTGTTTATCCCCAATTTCATACTGATCTACTACGTTTCCGCGTGGACTTACAAGCACATCGAAATGCGTTTCCAGTATAAATCTGTAAAGAGGCAGGAGCCGCTGGGTGAGGCAGTGCGGAAGTGATTTCAGGCTTTGCCTTTTTGTGCAAGATGGTTGTAAATGATCTCGGCGATGGCATCTACGCGGTTTTGCCAGGTATTATCCGCGGCAATCTCCACCCTGTGCAGCTGCGCTTCCTGACTGTCCGAGTTCAGGGCATCCTGGATGGCCTTTGAAAATGAAGCGGCATTGCTGCAGTATGCCACAGTATCGAGGGTGAAATCGGCCAGATCCGGGTTAAAGTCAAGGGATACCACGGGCTTACCCGCACCCAGGTACTCAAACAGCTTCAATGGAAAGATACTGCTGCTGACATCATCCTTCTTGAACGGGATCAATGCAACATCAAATCCCTTGATCACAGCCGGCATATGCCGGTACTCTACGGCACCCAGTACATGAACATTGGAGGTGTTGTAAAACCAGTCGGGTACAAATTCGCGGGATACCGGTCCCACCATGGCAAACGTCTTATCAGGATTCAGATCAATCACGACTTTGAGCAGGTCGTAGTCAATTCGGCGCTCAATTGCCCCCAGGTACCCGATCACCGGCTTTTTCAGCTTTGCGATATCGGGGTAAACGTCCAGCTCGGGGTTCATGGCCCGTACGCTCAGGCTCAGGTCGGCGGCATTGGCCACAAAATACGTGCTGGGGTTCAATGCCTTTTTTTCCGTATAAAGCTGCCGGCTGCTGCATATCACCACATCACTTTCCTTGACTAGGATATCCTCAGAAACCACACCATGACGCCTGTTAAAGGGCAATACCATCGGGTCGAGGCAGTGGTACACGGTAAGTGCAGGATCAAGGCCGTCGGCCAGGCCGGGATAATGAAAATTGAAGGAGTTGATATAAATATAATCGCGGATCCGGCGCGCATTGATGATCGTTTTCAACTTAGTCCGGATCAGGTATTCGTTCACCTTGAGTGCATTCCTGAACAAACCGTTTTCCGGCAGGAAATTGACGGACAGCATCAGGGGCGGAATGATGATTTTCAGGTTGGGCTCCTCGGTATCAATTACCGAGCTGTTCCACATTGAGAAATGCTGCTTGCGGACCTGGTACTCGGGTGACTTCCGCAACCGCATGAAGTCGCGGACAGTAAATGGGTTTTCGACGTAGTAGACCTCGTTTTCGCGGGCGAGCAGCCGGGCCGTAGTATAGTTGGTAGATTCAATGGGTGCGTCAAATCGGGGGAGGCCAAAAACGATGATCTTATGTCCTTTAAGTTTCATTTACAAACGATATGCTTATGTACACACCCGATTTCGCCATTTCTGGCATTCCCTCTTATTTTGACTTAATAGTTGCAAGTATACAGTCTTGCAATATAGATGATTTTGACAAAATAATTTTACAAAATTCCCTGGTTTGCATAACAACTGCTACTTTTCCCCTTTAACAAACTTTCTCTTCCAGAACGGGATCACGTACCGCTCCAGAAACTCGGGATAAAAACGGTACATGTAAACAAAGGTGTTGAGGATGTTGGTATTGATTTCCTTTTTGAGGATCACCTGCGCTACGATGAAGCCCAGGATATTGGAACAAAGCGTGGCATAGGCTGCCCCCATCACCCCGATTGAACGGATAAAAAAGTAGTTCAGACAAAGGTTAAGGGTTGCAGAGCCAATAACAACCAGGAACGTGAGCCTTGTTTTGCCGATAGAATCAAGGATGTTGCCAAATTGCCGCCCAAACGGGATCAGCAGGCAGTACAGCAGCGTGATCCGCAGCAATGGAATGGAATCATTGTATTTCTCTCCCGCGATGAGGTGGATGACAAGGTCTGAGAACAGGTAGAGGAAGACCACAAACGGCAGTACCAGCGCCAGCGTTGTCCCTACTGATTTCTCATACAAATACTTGATTGCTGATTTTCCTTCCGTCTCCATCCTGCGGGCACTTTGCGGAAAAACAATGGTAGCGACTGCATTACCGGGTATGTCGATCAGGTTGGTAATGCGTACCGCAATGTTGAAAGCACCCGAAGCTGCCGGTGAGAGCAATGCACCGAGCATCATCTGGTCGATGGTACTGGAAAGCAGCGAACTGATGAGAGTTCCGAAAGCGTATTTTCCATAGCCAAAAAGTTTACCCGCCCAGCCCCGGCTGATTCCCTCAGACCAGCGCAGGTTTTTATGGGCATATCTGAACGCCAGTGCCGCCGCCAGAAATGCGCTGAAAGTCTGTACCCATACCAGGTAGATGAGCTCTACATGCAGCGAAAAAACATAACATACCAGCACAAAACAGAAAAATGAACCCTGCTTGATGATCGTGGTCGCGAAGATCCCGTTAAACCGGAAGTTGGCCTGCTCCACGGCGTTAAACTGCGCCTGCAGACCCGAAAAAATGTAAATGGCAATGTATGCATAAAGCAGCCCGACAAGCTGGGGCGAGTCCCAGATATGGCTCAGAAAAGGGGCCAGGGCAAGAATACCTGCAATCGTCACCAGTGAAACTGCCCCGCTGATCGCGAAGGAAGCCGTAATGATTTCGGGATGCTCACGGTTGTCGGAGGAAGAAATATACTTGATCAGTGCATTCTGGATCAGGCCGCTGCGGATCGCTTCCAGGATGGTTGTAGTGGAAAGAAAAAGCGTCCATACCCCAAAGTCGTGCTTGCTGAGCACGCGCACCAGCACGTAAAACCCGGCAAATCCGAAAAACACCCCCGAGAAATTTTGCAGGATGTTGATCGTGCCGGATTTCAGCCAGTAATGGTCTTTTTGCTTCTCCTCCATACCTTAGAAATGTTCCTCCACAAACTTCTTCACATCGTCGTCTGTCTTCGCGTGCAAAATGGTAGCACCTGAAAACTTAGGGTACAGTTTTTCAAAGCACCTGAAATAATGCTCGGGACCTTTCTTGGAGAGGATCAGGTTGGTACCCCCGAAATAACTCGCCAGGGTAGCCGTGCCGCCGTGTATGGAAATGAACTTACTCGCATTGGCGTATACCATCAGCTGCAGGTGATTGAAGTTGTTGGCTTTTGCCTTGTTTTCCCTGAAAAGATCCTCCATCAGGATCACACCCGGATATGCCTTTTCAAGCCACGAAAATTCATCCATATCATAGATGTCGCTGTTGTCCATCGTGATGTTCTGCGGCTTGGGACGGTTGTAAATAACCGTGTACTTGTCAGCTACTTTTTTCAGGATAAAGTCGAGCATTTCAATGCTGTAAAAACTCACCGGAGGCCCGTCCCACTCCATATTGTAGCGGTTGGCAATGATCAGAATGGGCTTGTCATACTGGTAAACAGTGTTGCGGTAGGTTTCTTTCAGGGGTACCTGCAGCCATTTGCTCATATCATAGTCATGACTGTACAGGATCCGCGGCATTTCGAAGTTGTAATTCCCCTCGTTGGAGCGCGTCTGAAAATCTTCATGATGATCGGGAGAAAAAAAGTACAGCTCCCGGGTGTATTTGGATGAGGTCGTTTTCTTCAGGGTTCCGTTTTTGTGGTGCCAGTAGGCAAAAGGCAGCACAAACTGCAGCTCCGGCGCAAACTCCCCGCTGAATTCCAGTTCCTTGTACCTGGGTTTGAAAACAAAGTCGCGCAGGACATATTTCAGCTGCATGACCTTACAGTAGTAAGTATCCCGGTAAAAGTACCTTACCTCCCACGGCAGCTCACCGTGACGAAGGCGCACCCACAAGCTCAGTAATTTGGTTAACATGTTATTGTCGAACGTACCATTTATTTGATAGACACTCCGGAGTCTGTCTTCCGTTTTACCGCCCATTTGAACCACAAGCTCCGGATCAGCTGCAAGGCTTCGGTATAACCCGTGGCGATCACACTGAAAATCCCGAAGGGCTCGAAGCGGTTGAGTCCCCAGTAACCAACCCCCACCCCGATCAGTACCGGCACAATGCCTGCGACGGCCACGCCATAAATGCTGCCCGTCAGGTAAATACCCAGGAAAGAGGCGCCGACACTACCCGCCAGCATGACCAGTACTTTTACAAAATTGATCTGCGGCTGATGGATCACGTCCAGCGTCAGCGCAAAGAAACGGTCGAGCGGGTACAGCAGGGCAAATGCCATGAAGAGGCGCATGATGTTGGGTGCCTCGGTATGCACGTATTTTGCTCCGCCGATAATACCTATCGCGACATCGGCCAGCACAATCGCCACCAGACATACCGGCACAAAAGCAATGGTAATAAGGCCCGTGTAGCGCTGCATGGTAGCGATTACCTTTCGGCGGTTGCCCTCGTTGTAGGCAGCCGAAAGCTCGGGCATCCCGGTGGCGGCGAAGCTGCGCAACGGAATTTCGATCAGCTCCATCAGGCGCTGTCCCAGGTTGTATACTGCCAGCGCCGCGGGGCCCAGCATGAAGTTGATGATCATGGTATTGGAAGTACCAAAAAGGTTGGAGCTGAGCGTAGTACCCACACTGTACTTTCCAAAATGAAAGATCTCTGCGATGCATGCCCGGGAACGCTTGCGGAAAAACGGGAGCCTGGCCCAGCCAATCGCAATGGTAAAAATGCTCGTCATGGCGGCACCGCCCAGGTAGGCATACAGGATATGCTGCAGCGTAGCTGTACGCGTAAGCGCCATGAATCCCACGAAGATGATAAAAAAGCCCTGACTCAGGAAGCGGATACACAGCAGCTGATCGAAACGCTGCTCAGCCTGTACGACGCAGGATGCAATGAAATAGGGAAGCGACGATACATAAATGATCCCGAACCATTCCACAAACAGGACCATGCTGGGATTGGTAAAGTAGGATGAAAAAAGAAAAGCCGGAATATTAAGCAGCACCAGTATGCCCGTGATGGCTCCTCCTATAAACCAGGCCGAGCCGGTCACCTCGGCTTTGCGCTCCTCGGTTGCGCCTGCATAGAATTTGATGAATGCCGTCGTCAGAAAACCCGACCGGAAAGTGTCTACCAGCAGCAGGATAGACAGAAAAAACACCCACATGCCGATGCTTGCCACCGGCAGTGCGCGGTACAGGATGATCATATTCAGCATGCCGAGTACGGACATGATCCCATTGCCCGCCAATGACAAGAAGTGCTTGTTTCTTAGTTTCTGCAAAAGCGCGGCTGCCATTGATGCTGAGCGTGAATATTACCTGGTGGGCTTGACGTGTTACGCAAAGATGTCAAATTTTAATTACAAAATTCTCATAAGTTCGAATTATTTCAATGAATAAATTGAGTAATTTGCCTACGTTTTATAGAAGTACTGACGGAGATCGATAAAACAAACCTGCCCGACACACACGACAGGTTCAAGCCAAAATCTGAATGCGTGGCAGATCATGCGTATGATCCGCCGGCCACGTGCCCTGACCCTGTAAGATCATCAGTCCTTTATCTGGTTGCATTAAGTTTTAATCATACATGAGCGCATTTGGTTTGCCGAAGTGGATTTTGCCGCATTTATTCCGGAACAAGAAGTTCAGGGACCTGAGCGATGCGGAAATGGAAGATCTGAGGGCAAGGATCAGCAGGTTCAAAGCCGAACAGCCGGACATTTCAGTCGTAATTCCTGCCTGGAATGAGGAGAACAACATTTACCGTACCCTCTCGTCCCTGGCAGCCAGCAGCACGGGGTACCAGGTGGAAATTGTGGTGATCAACAACAATTCCAGCGACGGCACCCAGCAGGTACTCGACCGCCTCGGCGTGCGCAATTACCTTCAAACCGTGCAGGGTACACCTTTTGCGCGGCAGATGGGGCTGGATATGGCGAGAGGCAGGTACCATTTATGCGCCGACTCCGATACATTTTACCCGCCCGACTGGATCGATAAAATGGTGGAACCGATGGTGAAAGATCCGGGTATTACGGGTGTTTACGGAAATTACGCCTTTATCCCACCGCCCAATCAGGGCAGGTTCGGGCTGTGGCTTTATGAGATTTTTGCGGGCATTATGATCCGCGTGCGCAAACGCAACCGCGAGTACCTCAATGTTTACGGCTTCAACATGGGCTTTGTGACGGAAGTAGGGCGCCAGACGGGGGGATTCAGGGTGAGCGGGGCGAGGGTATATGCCAATATTGTAGGCAGCGACTTCCAGAATGAGGCCGAGGACGGGCGTATGGCACTTAACCTGAAAACCGCCGGTAAACTGAAAATGGTCACGTCGCCCAAAGCAACCGTTTTTACCTCTCCGCGCCGGTTAATGGACGATGGCAGCATTGGCCAGGCTTTCCTTAACCGGGCGAAGCGACAAATTAAAGGAATGCGAGAATACCTGTCAATGTCTTGAAAATGCTGCACGAGTTTCCCGATACGACCCTGCTGATTACCCATTACAATCGAAGCGAATCACTGGAGCGGCTGCTGGCTTCCTTTGAAAAGCTCCAGTGCCGGTTTGGCGACATCGTGGTATCCGACGACGGCAGCAAGCCCGAGCACCAGGATAAGCTGCAAAGTCTGAAAGACCGCTTTGGATTCAGGCTGGTCACCACGCCGGTGAACCGGGGGCTGGGCAACAATATCAATAAGGGGCAGGACGCGGTCCAAACGGAATACACGCTCTATGTGCAGGAGGATTTTGAGCCGGCCGACATTTTTCCGGCGCATTTCAAAGATGCACTCAGCTTTATGCGTGAAGATCCCAAATGGGACATTGTAAGATTTTATGCCTATTTCACCTATCCCACACTAAAACCGTTCAGGAAAGGATTTTCAGAAATGGTCTACTCCTTTTGGGACTGGAACCACCTGAAATTCTATTATTACAGCGACCATCCTCATTTGAGGAGGAGCAGTTTCCTGGACAAGTTCGGCCGGTATCCGGAAGGTATCAAAGGTGATCTGACGGAGTACAGGATGGCCATCAGCTTTTTGCAAAAAAAAGGAAGAGGTTTGTTTTTTGATGATTTTACAAAACTGTTCTATCAGAAAAATTCTTCCGACGAGCCCAGCACCATGGAGCGTGCCAACTGGAAACTGAACCAGAATCCGGCGATCCGGCTGGCACGCCTGCTTTACCTCCGGTACCGCTGGCTGAAAAACACGCTCGACCTCGTATTTATGAAATAGCCCGCTAGAAGGTTTGCAATGAAAAATGAATTTGTTTTTGACGGCGTCACGCTGCTGGTCACGCATTACAACAGGAGCCAGTCGCTCGAACAGCTGCTGAAATCATTCCGCCTGCTGGGCTGCCGCTTTGCCGATATCGTGGTATCCGACGACGGAAGCCGGCCCGAGCACATCGCCTACCTGGAAGCGCTGCGTGGCGAGTACCCCTTCCGGCTGATTACGACACCTCAGAACCGCGGCCTTGGCAATAACATTAACAAGGGACAGGATGCTGTAAAAACACCCCTTACGCTGTATGTACAGGAAGATTTTACGCCTACCGCCATTTTCCCCCAGAAATTTGCAAAGGCACTGGAGCTGATGCAGTCCGAGCCCGAACTGGATATGGTACGCTTTTATGCCTATTTTGAATATCCGTACCTCAAACCAGCCGGTGATGGCTTTTACAGGATGGGATTTGGCGTACTGAAGCCCGGCTACCGGAAGTTTTACGTGTACAGTGACCATCCTCACCTGCGCCGCACCAGCTTTTTTGAAAAGTTCGGCCGGTATGTGGAGGGGCAGAAAGGTGATGTTACGGAGTACACAATGATGATGTCTTTTCTCAAGAAAAAAGGAAAAGCATTGTTTTACAAAGACTTCCAGGGATTGTTTCTGCAGAAGAACTCCGAAGACGAGCCCAGTACCATGAAGCGGACTGCCTGGCGTGAAAGCGAAAACTTTTTCATTACCCAGCTCCGTCATCTGTACCGGCACCTGAAATTCAACTTTGACTATCTCGTATAAGCACTCCTGACATGCCGGCAAGTCTGACCAAAGATTCCTCCAAATGGTATTATATCAGCATATATCTGGGACTGGCCCTGATATTCGGCTCACAGTATTTTACCTATAAAAATGTACGGGATCTGTCGCTCAACAACAACAGGCTGAATGTAACCATCGGTATCCTGAACCAGACCGCCAACTTTGGGCTGGTTACGAAGGATTTTCAGTCCAATATGCGCGGCTACCTCATCACGCAGAACAATGACCTGCTGACCGACAACTACAATAAGAAAGTACAGCTGGTAGGCATCTCAGACACTCTTTTTAATCTTGTTAAAACGGATCCCGTACAAACCAAACGTGTCAGCGAATTGCTGGCTGTGTCGGGCGAGATTGTTGCCTATGCGCAGAATGTGATCACCTTGTACCGTACCCAGGGTCAGGAACAAGCCTTTGCCCGGCTGAAAGAAGGACAGGGAATCCGGCTCAACGACCAGCTCACAGCCAAAATCAACGAGATCGAGCATTTCGAAAGGCATAACCTGAATGAGCGGCGCAAGATTGTGGCCAGCACCCAGAAGAACTCCATGCTCTTTATTTTCATGACCAGCGCGGTGGGCTTTCTGCTAACAGTACTTTCGAGCATTTTCCTGAACCGCGACAAGCGCAGGCAGCGCAGGCTGCAAAAGGCCATCCGCGAGAAAGAACGCGTAGTAAGCCAGTACCTCGAAGCTATTCCCGACGGTGTAATGGTCATTAATCCCCAACAGGAAGTAGTGCTGCTCAACCAGTCGGGCCGGGAGATCCTGGGCACCGAATCGATCCGGGTGGAGACCCTGGCAGACGAGCTTCGGCTCGTAAAGCTGCTTGATCCCTCCCGCTACCATGTGCGGTTTACGCCGGAGACGCTCCCCATTGCGCGTGCCCTGCAGGGCGAAAAGCTGATCGGCAACAAGATTGATCTCATTAAAAATGACAAGATTTATCACCTTGAAACCAACGTGCAGCCCATACTGGGGCTGGATGGAGAAATAACCAGTGCCATTACGGTTTTCAGGGACATTACGGAGCGGGCCAATTACGAGGCCACACTTGAAAAAGCGCGTACGCTGGCCGAAAAATCGGTGCGGGTAAAAGATATTTTTCTTTCCAATGTAAGCCACGAGATCCGTACTCCCCTGAATGCGATCATCGGCTTCACAAACCTGCTGGTAGGCGAAGTGGCTGACTCCAAAAGCCGTGAGTACGTGGGCTACATTCAGTATGCAAGCAAAAACCTCCTTGAACTCATCAATGACATTCTCGACTTTTCCAAAATAGAAGCCGGTCAGGTACACCTTGAAAAAACCGCAGTATCCATCCGCGAGCTGGTAGACTCTCTTTCGGGTATCATCAACCAGCGCGCCGGTGAGAAAGGCATTGCCTACCATGTACACCTTGGCGACGGCCTGCCTCCTACCGTGGAAACCGACAAGCTGCGCCTCACGCAAATCCTGATCAATGTGTGCGGGAATGCGGTGAAATTTACAGAAAAGGGGAATGTTACCCTTACGGTTGAGCCCGTGAGCGAGGTGATCAGCGGCGTGCAGAATATCCGTTTCAAAGTGAGCGATACGGGCATTGGTATTGCCAAAGACAAAATTGACAAGGTGTTTAACCGGTTTGTGCAGGCGAGCGAAAGTACTACCCGTGTTTTTGGCGGCACAGGGCTCGGGCTGAGCATTGTAAAATCGCTTGTACAGCTTTTCGGAGGCACTTTGCAGCTTGAAAGTGAGGAAGGCAGGGGCAGCGTGTTCACAATGGAATTTCCTTTTAAAATCCTGAAAGAACATTTGCCACGCGAGGAACCCGAGATCACGGCAGACATCAGCGGATCACTGACCTCGCTCCGGGTGATTGCAGCAGAAGACAATACATTGAACCAAAAGCTTCTTTCGGCCATTTTCGAACGCCTGAATGTACCGCTGACCATCGTTAACAATGGTCAGGAAGCCCTCGACAAGCTGCGGGAGGAGGAATTCGACCTGGTACTGATGGATATACAAATGCCCGTCATGGATGGTTACACCGCTATCCGGGAAATCCGCAGCCACATTTCCAAGACGATCCCGATCATTACCATGACTGCTCATGCCATGGTAGGTGAAAAGGAAGAGTGCCTGAGCATTGGTGCCAACAGCTACATTTCAAAACCATTTAAGGAAAGCGAACTGATCACGACCATCGCACAGCTCGGTAACCGCGAACATTTCTTTGAGCAGACTTCAACAAAATCTACGGACCATTTAACCCCTGATACCATGACCGACGCTATCATTAATATAGACTATCTGACCGAAATTACCGGTGGCGACGCAGAGCTGCGCGGAGAGCTGATCGCGCTTTTTGAAACCGACAGCCAGATACAGCTGCAAGCCATAGAGGAAAGTGCGGCCGCCCGTGACCTCGACAAATTGAAACATGCCATCCACAAATTCAGGTCATCCCTGTTTTCGGTCGGCATGCTGTCCACGGCCAATCAGTACAAGGATCTGGAAGCGCTGGTAAAGCAGGGCCTATGGAACGAGGAGGCGCAGGAGAAAGTAACGCAGCTCAAAACAGAGTCGCAGCAGGGCCTTACCCAGCTGAAAACACTGGAAGCTTAAATGGTAAAACCGGCAGCAGCGATGGCCTTGTAGATCTCGGCCACGCTGTTTTCCCAGGTATGGAGGCTGGCAAATGCACGCCGGGCCGCTACCTTTTCGGCTGAATCTTCGGTCAGTGCAAGGTCGATCAGGCGAATGTACTCTTCCTTGCTGCCGGCCAGGTACACATGCTCCGCAAATACGCTCATAGCATCGGTCGTAGTAGCTACCGAAGGTTTTCCTACTGCCAGGTATTCGTCTATTTTCCGCGGATAATTACCGATCGTCACCGCATTGAGAATCTGCGGGTTAATGCATACGTCAAATGCATTGATGTACGCCGGAAGCTCCCCTACTTCGCGCGAACCGGTAAATAGTACATTGGGCAGGCCGTGCAGCGCACTTTGCCTGAACTCATTGTCTTCCGGCCCCACAAGTACAATCGTCCAGTCGGGACGTGTTACAGCGATAAATTCAAGCAACTCCATGTCCAGCCTGAGGCTCTGCAGAGAGCCCACATAACCCAGGCGGGGGCGCAGTACTTTCACCATATCGGCGGGCTCCGGGCTGGTAATGCCCGCTGCAAAGGTATCAAGGTCGCAACCTTGTCCTACGTAATACGACTTCGGGTTAAACTGCCGGCAGTAGTTGGCCAGGTAAGTGGAGTTGGCGACACAAAGATCACTCTGGGCAATCAGCCGCGGCTCCAGATCGGCTCCGTGCTTTTTCCAGTAATCCACGGCTACCATAAAATCACGGGAGTAGTACACCGATGCATGCGGCCTGAGGTACTCTTTCAGATAAAAGCTCCTGAAAATATCATTGTCATTGAAGTGCAGGAAATTACGAAATCCCAGCTTCCCGGCGGCTTCGAGTATACTTTTGGCAAATATGCGGTTGTTGCGTTTGTTGAACAGGTCAAAAATAAACGACCGGGGCATCCAGTTGATTGATTCGATAAGGCGATCGGGATAAAGCACCCACAGGTTGTCTGCCACCTGTTCCATCGATGCCCGTTTTTTTGCTATCACCTCACGTCTCTTGGAGATCTTATCCTCGCTGCCACGTTTGAGCAGGCTGCCGCGGTCGAGTGGCGCATTTACGTACAGAACACGGTGATTTTTGGTGAATTCGAGCGCAATGTTCTTACAGTTACTTCCAATTTCCACATCCCAAGCCTGTTGTCCCGTAATGACAATATCCATGTTTAAACCGCTTTGTGTTGGGTGAAGACCTCCGCTGCCTTATATGAAGAACAAGTTATGACTAATTTGATACAGCCCTCAAATAATGTTTGATGGAAATAACGAATCTGTTCTGCAATTTCAGGAAAATTGTTCTTAATTTAATATTTTTGTACAAATAGTTTTACCAACCTCTTCTATCAAAAAAATGGTCCGCACTGATGCGAGAATTCACTCCCTTGACTATCTGCGGGGCCTGGCGGCGATCAGTATTATGCTGTATCATATGCACTTGCTGAGCTTTGGCGAGGCTGATGCTTCCAGTCCGCTGGCAAAGGTAAAGATATACGGAGTCACCATTTTTTTTGTACTCAGCGGGTTGACTTTGTACAAGGTGTACGTGGCCCAGTTTACACTTTCACGCCTTTCCAATTTCTTTGTCAAACGTATATTCCGCATTGTGCCGCTGCTATGGCTGGCCACTTTCCTTACGTATTTGCTGGATACTGAAAATATTCCCGTCAAAAGGCTGGTGCTTAATTTCCTGGTCCTGCCCGGCATCATCAGGCCGGAGTTTTTCGTAGCGGATGGGGCGTGGTCTATCGGGAATGAATGCGGCTTTTACCTGTTTTTCCCATTCATGCTAATGCTGGTGCGGAAAAATAAAAGGTACATTATCCTGCTGCTGCTCGCCGCAATGCTGCCCTTTTTATACTATACATACAACATGCTGAATCCCGGGCTCACGCTTGGTGCTCAATGGAAGTACTACGTAAATCCGCTCAGCCAGTTCATCTTTTTTGTAGTGGGCATGCTGCTCGGCATGCTGGCCGATCCCGGACAAAACCTGCGCAGGTGGGCACCGCTCCTTTCTGTTGCTGCGCTGGCGGCCATTTTCCTCTATCCGGCTGCGGGAGAACCGGTGGTACTCGTCAGCGGACACACCCGGATCTGGCTCAGCCTGATCACCATTGCACTTTGCTACTTCATTTACATCAGCGACTTGTCTTTTCTTCCCCGGGCGGTTCAATGGGCCCTGTCGACGCTGGGTGAGATCAGCTACTCGGTATACCTGCTGCACCCGGTCATTTATGCGATGATCAGATGGGTGTTCGGTGAACACTACGCTGCTCACATGTACGAAATCATAGTCATTACGATCGCTGCAACGCTGGTGCTTAGTTATTTCAGTTACGAGTATTTTGAGAAAACCTTCATGAAGCTCGCGCAGAAGTACCAGCCTGGCAAAAAATCCTTATCTCCTGTCAAGTAAGCCGGATCCTCGCCTGCTCTTCCTTATCGAGGCGCTTGGTTACGTTGATCAATGCGACGGCCAGATAGAAGTAGATATTGGAAGGAAACTGTACGAGTGCCTCCTGCGGGTAGTTCCCGATATTGTACGCAAATACGATCATCAGCATCGCCATACAGTACGTTTTCAGCTCAGGGTTCCGGATCGTATAATAGTTGTTGACACCCTGTCGCAGGATCAGGAACATCAGCATACAAAAAAGGAAAAGCCCGATCCAGCCCAGCTCCACCGCTACGCGTACATAGCCGCTGTCGGGCGGGAAGCTTGCCAGGTATGAGTTAGGCGCAAAACGCTGCCCCCAAACACCCACAGCCCCGAGCCCGCCACCCATCGGGTGCGACAGAATGTACGGCTTGATCCGTTTCTGGTTATTTTTCCGGGCCTGAAAGGAGATATCCTCATTGGGCTTGAAAGCCGTCTGAAACCGGACGATGTTGGAGTTGGTGGTAGGAACAAAAATCAGGAATATGATAAACAATGCCCCGATTCCGCTGGCGATCAGTACCTGCCTGTTCAGGCGCAGGATTACAAAAAGTACCAGTGCTGCGGGTATCAGTACGTAAGCTCCCCTGGTTCCTGAAAAAAGCATTGCCATGAAAAAGATTACAATCAGCCATCCATGCAGGACCTTTTGCCAGGTCTTTTTCACGTAGGTCAGCATGGTTATGCTGATCAGGCTGGCTACCACCATGTTATAGGAAAAGGCAACAGGATCGGAAAGGATCGAAAACTTACGCCAGTGCCCCGAGATAAAAAGCAGATCTGCAATGCCCGGATCGGAATAAAGATAAGCCTCCTCTGCAGGTGAAAAACCAATGTACTCCTGCTTGAATGCATACAGCGCGGCGATGGCAGCCAGGGTAAGCCACATACGCAGCAAAAAGCGGATCAGCCAGATGGTTCTGATCTGGAACATGAACACGAAATACATGAGCATGACCACCGCTACGGAACGGATCGTGTAAACCCAGGCGAGGCGTGACTCGGCAGTAGGATTGGCGACCTGGATGAGGTTGTACAGGATCCATACCAGGATCATGGTACTGACAGGACCTTTGATGATAGACCAGTCCTGGCGCTTCCGCTGACTGATAAAAAAGCCCAGGATCAGTAAGGCCTGTATGCCGTCCATGAGGGTACCCATGGGAAAATTGACCCCGAACCGCATGATGTAAAACAGCAGGTAGGCCATGACAAGCAGCACGGTAATACCGAAAGCCGGAAATACGACAATGCTATATACTACCAGGGGACCAATGAGGATCACCAGGATCAATGCCGCAGCAACAATGCCATTGAAAATCACCAATGCGCCGAAAGCCAGGGACAACGCCAGTAGCAGGAACAGGCCGGTTTTGCCACTCAGCTTGTTGACCAGGAACATTTCGCGCAGACGCTCCCGCAGCGTGGCCTGCACGCCGGTACCTTTGCCACCCGTGATCTGAATGTCGCGCTCCACTAAAAAAACAATATTTTAAAAAACCACACAAACACGCCTACCAGCACCAGTAAGAGGGCTGCTTTGCGTGTTTTCTTTTCCAGCGGTGTCAGGCTGCTGAAATCTTCTTTTTCTTCCTTTTTTTGCCTGACCGGATAAATTTTCATGGCTAACAGATCAGGTGTTTTGTTCCGGCTGCCCGTGGCGCGTGGCCACCGATATGCTGTTGGCTTTCCTGGAATGAAAAAGTGCGAGCAGCTGGAAGGATATGAATTTGGGAATGCTGTACAGCGACTGGTAAATGCGCTGGTCGGTATGTGATCTCCGCAGTGATATGTAAAAGCCCAGTACAAAAGTGAGTAAACCCGCAAGCCAGATCAATGCTACCCAGGGCGCGAGCCACGCATTTACCAGCATGAAAGCGACCGACAGCAGCAGGAAAATGAACAAGGGCGGACGCAGCAGCACCAGCCCGAATACGATCTGGTTCCAGTCAGCACGGCCGAGCCCCCTGAACAGGATCTTGAATCCGTAACCGAAATATTTGAACCAGGTGTTGATCCAGCGTGCGCGCTGCTTCACAAGCTGCTCACTGCCGCTGGTCTTTTCATCGTACACGACAGCGCCCTCGGCAAATGCAATGCGGTAGCCGCGGCTCACAATACCTTCCTGCAAAACCTTGTCAAAACCGGCACCCTGCACATCCAGATGTTCAAGACACTTCCTGTACAGGGATGTGGTGAAAGCCATACCCGACCCGGCCAGCGTAGCCGACGATCCTGCCCCGAAAAGAATTTTACCGTCATAAAAATGATAGTAAATGTCCCGCGCCGCATCCAGCCGCGCATAGGTACTGTCCAGATTTTTGGCGTCGCGCACGCCCTGTACCGCCTCAAAGCCTCTGGCAAAAAATACATTCAGCTGATCGAGGTAATCCGGCTCGGTCAGGTTATCGCTGTCGATAATGGTAAGGTGTGAATGGGGCCGGATGAAGTTACGGATCGCATAGAAGTGCGACCGGGTATTGCTCGCGAGTACCTGCTCAGGGCGGAGCACCGATACCTTGTCCGCAGGAAAGTGAAGGTTACTGATGTCGCATTTATCGGCGACCACGTAAATGTGGAAGTTCCGGTACTGCAATCGTAGCAGGGATGCCACCACGGCCGGCAGCTGGTGTGTCTGCTCGTAGGCGGTAACAATAATGCCGTAATCGGCAGGAGCAGCTGCTTGCAGTGCATTCGCCGCATTCCTCACCCGGGAACGCCGAAGTGAATAGACCAGCAGCAGCAGCACCGGCATCACCAGGTTGAACCCGATCAGGCATTGCAGCAAAATCCAGATGTATTTGAGTATGATCATACTTCCACGGGTTTAGCTATTTTACCAGCCTGCTCAGGAATGTCTTCGGTATTGGTAAGTACCCAGCCCGAGAATTTCGCCTCCAAAGTATTCAGGTACTGGATTTTCGACTGGTCTTCATCCGATATGGTGCGGCCGGCGGCAAACACAGCCACGACGCGGTCGGCAAATGCGATCCATTCCTTCGCCTTGTTCATGGCATTCAGTGAATCTGTTTCGATCAAGATGACATCGAACTGCGTTTTCAGAATTTGCAGGCGCTCATAAATGCGCTTTTCGTCCGCCAGTTCAAGGAGCGACATATCGCCGCCTTTGTTGGTCAAGATGCTGATTTGGCCGGAATTGGCTTCAAGGATCGTATCTCTTTTCAAAAAGTTTTCAAACAATTCAGAGTCGGGGTTAAGCCGGGATACGTCGCGTTGTTCAAAGTTACCGTCGATGATCAGAACCGTTTTGTTGATCTTGGAAAATGCCCACGCCAGTGATATCACAAAAGATGTTTTGCCCAGACTGCTCGAAAGGCTCGTCACGGCGATCATTTTGGGATCGTCCAGCTCATTGTCCAGCTCGTAGCGGATGGAGCGGATCAGGTTTTTGTACAATCGTACCGGCTTGTCGTCGGAACTGTTGATACCCGAAACACTCAGGCCCGAATCTTTGTCCAGCGAGTTGAGATAGCCCAGTACCGGCTTGTCGGTGGCATTGGCCAGCTGCAAAGGGTAGCGGATCGATTTGTCGAGATAAAAAAGAATGAAGAAGACAAACACACAGAATACCAGGCTGATCACACCGGAAAGGATCACGAGCACCATCTTTTTGGAGGCTTGTACTTCGCCCGGCATAGCCCGCTCAATCAGCCGCACGTACACGGGAAAGCTCGAATTCAGACTGGCTTCATTGTAGCGCTGGAGAGCTTCAATGTACTCCTTACTGGCAATGTCAATGCCAGTTTCATATTCCTGAATCTTGGCCTCATTGGGTACCAGACCGTCAAACTTGCGGTTGAGGCGGTTCAATTCGCCCTGGATGGAAGCCACACTGTTTCTGGCCAGTTCCAGCGAAATTTCCATCTGCATTTTCTGGGTGACCAGGTCTTGCTTCAGCGCCATCGGATTGTACGCATACTTGTCCGACGCATTGTCGATTTCAGATGCCAGCTTGTTTTTCAGGGAGTCGACACTCGATTTCAGCCGGGTATCAAAGTTGCTGAGCACATACCTTTCATTTAAGGCACGGAGGTTGTTTTTGCTTTGAATGATCTGCTGGTTGATCGCCGTGAGTGCGCTTTCAAAGTACTTCCTGTCCGCAGGGTTAAATTTGTTATCAATGTTTTTGATGGCTGCCCCGTACGCAATAATGTCTTTTTGAGCTACTTCGCGCCGTGTTTCATAATCGGCCATCTGCCCGTAAATACTCTTCGCCTGCTCGTTCAGGTTAAGTACGCGGTTCTGGATTTTGTAATTTTTGAGCGTGTTCATGCGCTCGTTGAGGGCGGTAAGCTTCTGTTGCATAAAGCCCTGCAGGAAGTCGATGGTCTTCTTGTTATTTCCTACAATGCGGGAAGAGTTATCTGCGATAAACTCCTGGGCCAGCGTATTCAGGATATAAGCTGCCAGGTCGGGATGCTCGGCTTCAAATTCAAGATCAATGTAGTCGCTGGTACTGACACGGTACACCAGCAGCTTGTCACGCAGGGTACCGGAGTCGTAGCCCATATCAATCAGGATTTTGTTCAACCTGTTTTCAAAAGGTTTCCAAAGAAAAAGCTCTTCCCGGGCCTTGTATTTCTGGGTAATCAGGGCGATTGCCTTCGCTTTGTCGGCCTTGCTCATATTTTCGAGATCCTTGACAGGTTCGCGCCAGGTAGAGTCCTTGGTCCCTTTCAGGTCATTGAGAAGCAGCTTGTACGAAACCTGGTCGAGCGACCTTTTCAGCTTGATCATCTGGATCAGGCTCTCGAACTTGCGCGCAATCTGCTGGTCCTGCTCCTCTTTTTCATTGGTAATCACCTGATCGGTTTTATCTACCAGCCCGGTTGCAATGCGCGCGTGCGACTTAAAGGTATCGGGCAGTTCCTGTACGAGAAAGTAGCTGACAATTACAGTAATAAGGGGCACCAGGATCAGGGTGATCTTGTTGCGCTGTAACAGCCGGATAAATTGCAAAAAATCACTCATTTGATATCTTCAAGTTTTTGTCCCAAAAGTTCTTCAAGGCTGCTTTTTGCAATCAGCAGCTCGCTTTCGGAGGTGATCAGATTCTGCATATGGTCCGTCTGCATCAGAATGACCTGATTATACTTTTCCAGTGATTCCTGGCCATTCTCAAACCGGTGCCTGATGTTGGCCAGCATGCTTTCCACATCCAGGAGCGCGCCGGAACGCACCCTGAATATGGCTTTTTTCTGAATGTATGTGTAGTACCGCTTCTTCACCTCCGCTTCCATGGTGAGGTCATTGGCTTCTTTATCAAACTTGGCTACCTGGTACTCTCCTTTGGCCTGCTTGATCAGGCTGGGCTTCTGAAGAAGCGCGCCTATGTTGACAAAAAAACCAAACTGGTAGCCACTCAGCAGCGTGGATGAAAGTGTCGCAGTCGTATTGGTAGGACTGTACAAATATGAAAAGTTGATAATGTCATAATACGACAGCTTCGCCTTTTTCACTCCATATTCGGCTACCTGCATCCGGGATTCGTACATCTTGACCTTGGGATAGTTTGCCTTGCAGATTGCGATCAGCTTTTCGAGGTATTCGATGGATACGTCCTTGCTCAGCGTTTCCTGCGCCCGGGCGCTCTGCACGAAAAGGAAAAGAGGTATCAAAAACACTGCATATCGCATGGTACTGAAAATCGTTTTATTTAAAATTATTTTCCCTTGACTTTGTAGCAATACACAATACATTTGGCTAATAAATATTACTACGCAATTTTATACAAAAAATCCGTTCAGCATGTCATTTACCGAACAAATCCGGAGCAGCCCCCGCCTAAAAAAATTCGTTCACTGGCTTCTGATCCCGACCAGCCAGGCAAGGCCGCGCCTCTGGGTACGCATTTTCCTGAACCGGTTCTTTCATCAGCGCGGCAAGAACGTGGTGATCCGCCGCTGGGTCAGAATGGATGTGCTGCCCTTCAATCATTTCTCAATAGGCGACAACTCGATGATTGAAGATTTCACGACAATTAATAATGGTGTAGGGGATGTAAGGATTGGGGACAACTCGCTGGTAGGTCTGGGCAATGTGATTATTGGTCCTATAACCATCGGAAACAACGTCATACTTGCACAGAACATCGTAGCGAGCGGGCTGAACCACAATTACCAGAATGTTCGCCAGCCGATTCACAAGCAGGGTGTCAACATGGCGCAGATAACCATCGAGGACGACTGCTGGATCGGCGCCAATACGGTAATTACTGCCGGGGTGACCATCGGCAAACATTCCGTTATCGCCGCCGGGTCGGTCGTTACCAAAGACGTCCCTCCATATTCCGTAGCCGTGGGCAATCCTTCCCGCCGCATAAAGGGCTACGATGAGCAGCAGGATCAATGGGTCCGGGTGTGAGTATAGTGCGTCCCTAAACATTCTCCGATTGCAGCAAGGCTGGAAATGTTTTCAGGATAATCGTCATGTCCATTTTAAAAGAGAATTCCTTCGCATAGGTAATGTCCAGCTGCGTGCGCTCCTCCTCCGACATATCGGCTTTGCCTTTGCCCCTCTTGGTCACCTGCCACAGGCCGGTCAGTCCAGCAGGACCCGCAAAGCGGAGGATCTTGTCGTCCGTCGTCATTTTTTCAGCTTCGTAAAGCGGCAGCGGGCGGTTGCCCACCAGTGACATATCCCCTTTCAGGATATTGAGCAGCTGCGGAAGTTCATCAATGCTGGAATTCCGCAGGAACTGGCCAAAACGCGTAATGCGCGGGTCATTCTGGAATTTCATAAAGGCAGCCTTCTGCTCCTTCTGAAAGTTGTACAGCTTTTCGCAAATCTGCTTGCCATCGTGAAAAAGCAGACTTTTACAGTGATTACCTGCCCGGCAATCGTCGCACAAACCGGTAGTTTCCATTTGCTGAACCGGCTCAGTAGCCTTGTTATACATGCTCAGCGCAGCCATTTTCCTGATCATCTGATCAGCGTCCGTGCGCATCGTACGGAACTTGTAGAGGTCGAATATCTTGTACCCGCTTCCCACTCTTTTAGACTTGTAAAAAACAGGCCCCTTCGAGTCGAGGCGGATGAGCAGGGCTACCAGCAAAAACACGGGCAGGAGCAAAATCACAGCCGTACCGGTTGCCGCCACATCCATCGCGCGCTTCCAGAATGGGGTACGGGTATTTTGCGCGCTGATTTTCTGGGAGGCCTTGCTGGCCACATACCATTGTCTCTTTTTAAAATAGCGTATGCGTGTGATCAGGTCACCGTGCTCAAAACCGGCCGAGAAAATATCGTCCGCATGTTTTTCACGCGCGGTCCGGACAAGCTCGGGCGTAAGCTTATCCACCACCAGCACAAAGGGGATGTTGCCGAAGTTGGTGCTTTTGCGGATGGTGTCCAGCAATTCGAGGCCGCCGCTGTTCACGTGAGCCAGGATGACGTCTGCGGGAAAATTTTCGTACAAGGCTTCCAGCACGCCGCCGGTATTTTCAAAATACGCTACCTGCAAAGATTCTGCATATTGGTCTGAGAACCAGAGGTATTGTTCAATATCTGCATTCAAATAAATTACCCTGAACTGAACTGCATTGGAAGACCTTGGCATGGCTGCCACTTCCATCGGTGTGTCTGTCAATTCCATTTCTATACTGATTAAGAGAAGCGTTTACTGCGTCGGAGGATCGCGTTGATCTTGGCGTGTACTTCCATGGGGTTAAAAGGCTTCACCATGAAGTCGTCCGCGCCTGCATTGAGGCAGTAAATGCGCTCGCTGCTCTCATCGGATCCGGAGAGGATAATAATGGGGATGTCGGCGTAAAGGTTGCTCGCACGGGCTACTTTCAGAAACTCCTTGCCGCTCAGGTTCGGCATATGCAGGTCGGCAATGATAAGGTCGACCTGGTTGCCTTCTTCAAGCCAGAGCATACCTTCCGAGCCGTCATGTTTCACTACAACATCAAAATCCTTTTTAAGAAAATGTTCCAGTATTTTGGTAATACTTGGCTCGTCATCTATAATCAACAGGCTTGATTTACTCATGGGTGTTGTAAAAAATATAATCAGATCAGGTTCTTAAACAGCAGGAGGAGTACATGTAATTTGTATTGCATTATGCTTTCCAAATTACTTCTTTTTACGAACATTCACTAAGTGTGTAGAAATACTATTTTGCCCAATCCAACAAAATCTGATCCTGAAATTTTTAACATTCAATTTATGATGTCAATTTTCAGTTCTTCTGAATTTTTATGCTTTTGGGACAAACCATCAATGGGCTGTAAGTGAACGTTTTATACCTTATAAGATAATTGTTCAGATAAGCATTTCAGAGATGTTCAGTAAAATTACATAGTCCTTTTTACATCACCAAACTTTGACGACACAAATAGAAAAATTTTTACAATTACTTCTACGTAGTGCATTATATGCTATTGATAATGAGAAAGTTGAAGCCATTTTTTAAAAAGGCTCAATATTGGAATAGTGCCATAAATGTGGACTGCTCTGGAATGTCCGCAGGTGACTTCCTGTCGGGATGAAGAAAAATAAAAAGGCAGGTAGCTATTCTTTTTCGAAGTGTAGCGTAATTGTGACAGGCTGCCCGGCAGGTTTTCCATTGACAACACCGGCTGTCCATACCGGACCTTTCCGGATGATGTCCGTAGCAGCAGCAAAGAGCGCCTCTTCGCCCAACGTATAAAATCCTGACAATGCCCCTGCGGGATCAACCGTGAATGTGACCGTAACCACTCCTTTCCGTGCCGCATTCCTGGTCGACACGTACAGGTACTGATTGTAAGCGGGCCACCCTGCTGCGGGCACCGGGTGTTTATCAGCAACCGGGCGGGCTGCACTCACAGGATTGCGGGCCACAGCCGGACGACTGTCGAACAATACCTGGTGCTCGCCGGCAAAATTGCCGGAAGCCACCCGGTTATAGCGGATCATACTATCCCTGGCCTGCGCAACTTTCGATGAAAAAGGAGATGCAGGGATAGTAACTGTCGGCGGAGCAGCAGGCAGAGGCGCAATCATGTTTTCTTTGCTAGGTTTCGGAGTTTGTGCGGAAGCAACATCGGCGTAAAAGGTATCGGCTTGCTTTGCCGGTGCCTGCCCGGCCGCAGACTTCAATACCCTGGCCGGGCGGTGAATCGCCCGGGCAGAACCGGCCGAGGCTGCTACCGGCGCGCTCAATGGCATAGTGGTATCCGGCTGCATGGAGGAAGGTATGCTTATTGCGGCTGCCGGCTGCTTGTCAGTAATCCCGGGCACCCGGTCCTGATACACGATCCAGGTAGTACCCGCGACCAGGGCAATGCATGCAGCAACACCGTAGTAAAGCCACTTTCTGCTTTGGGTATGCACGCGGTCTGCCAGTCGGGAACGTAGCTCCTCCCCTGCACTCCCGACGGAAACGCCTGCTTGCTGCATGGCCAGAAAGCCCTCGTAAGCCTCCGCCGTCATCGGGTCTTCCAGCATGTGTTTTTCAAGCAGGTACTGCTCGCGGGCCGACATTTCGCCCCGCTGGTACCGCCCGAATTCTGCTGGGCCAAAGGATGGTTGTGCATCAGATCCTGCCATTTTTCTCCATGCAAATTTTAAGGTTCCGCTTTCCGTTCTGAATGTGGCTCTTCACTTTATTAAACTCCAGATCCATTTCGCTGCATATTTCCCGGTAACATTTCTCGTGCAGGTAAAACATTTCAACTGCTTTCCGCTGGTCTGGTAAAAGTTTTTCAAGGCAGGCATCCAGCTGCTCCAACCGGCCCTCGGTTTCCAATGGTCCTGGCGCGTCTTCAGCCGTATCAACCATCAAATGCTGCAAATCCGGGGCCACAGGCAGAAGGGTAGTTTCCCGCAGGCGCATCAGGCAATAATTGCGTGCGACGGTATGCAGCCAGTTTTTGAACCGGGTCACTTCGTGTACGCGTAAATCCACCACCAGTTTTTCGAAAATCTGCATGACGGCGTCTTTGCTGTCGTCCTCATCACGGAGATACTTGTAGCAAACTGCAAATACCAGCTCCATATACGGCTGGTAAATAGTACCCAGCAGCCGTATATCGCCCGTTTTCCGGTAGGCCGAAAGTTGTTCTTCCTCTGAAATCGTGCCGGGTTTCCCGGGCCGGAGAATGTGGATAAACTTCACTAGTGTATGTCTGCGAGGTTTGGGGCAGCACCGTCAGGTAGATGCGTATTTTTTTAAAATTCCATAAAATTCTTTAAAAAACTTATGGAAAATACGCCCGGCCGGCATCCATGGTGAAATCAAAACCGATGACCATGAAAGCGAATTTGACCCTGGCATTTACATTACTGCTTCTTGCGTTTACAGGCATTCCGCACCGCGATGTGAAAGGTGTGGTTACAAATGCTGCCAACCAGCCTCTCTACGGAGTAACCATCCAGACTCCCGATGGTGCTATAACCACCTCCTCCGACCAGGACGGAAAATACGCGATCCATGTACCTGCCGGAACACGGTATCTCCTGTTCAGCCTCCCAGAGTATCAACCACGCAGGGAAGCAGTAGCCCAGGATACACTTGCATTGCATGTTATACTGAAAAAATCACCGGCATTACTGTACGACAGACTGGCTTCCGCACCCGCAAAGCCCGAACGCGCGGTAACAATAAGTACGCCCATACAAAACAGCCCGCTTTATGGACGGACTTTTCAAAACACAGAGCGGTACCAGGCTGTTCAGGAAAGTAATTTCCGCCTGAGTACCGCCGAACCTTTAAGTACTTTTTCCATCGACGTGGACCGCGCATCGTACAGCAACGTCCGGCGGTTTCTGAACCTCGGAAAACTGCCGCCGGAAGATGCCGTGCGGGTGGAAGAAATGATCAACTACTTTGAGTACGACTACCCTCAGCCTGCGGGGCCGCATCCCATCAGCGTACATACAGAACTTACCGAATCGCCCTGGAACAAAGGATTGCAGTTGCTTCACGTCGGAATACGGGCAAAATCCATCGAAACAGACCACTTGCCGGCATCGAACCTCGTTTTCCTCATCGACGTGTCGGGTTCCATGTCGGACGAAAACAAACTCCCGCTTGTAAAGCAGGCATTTGCCCTGCTCACAAACCAGCTCCGGGCGCAGGACAAGGTTTCCATTGTGGTATATGCAGGAGCTGCGGGCACGGTGCTGCCGCCCACATCGGGAAACGAAAAGATGAAGATCCGTGAAGCCCTCAACCAGCTGGAAGCCGGCGGTTCCACCGCGGGAGAAGAAGGTATTTCGCTGGCCTACGACCTTGCTGAAAAACATTTTGTGAAAAACGGAAACAACCGGGTGATCCTGGCTACTGACGGTGACTTCAATGTAGGTGCAATGTCCGAGAGTGAGCTGCAAAGGCTTATTGAGCGCAAGCGGCAGGATGGGATTTTCCTGAGCGTACTGGGATTTGGGATGAACAACTACAAGGACAGCATGATGGAAATCCTGGCTGACAAAGGAAATGGCAACTACGCCTACATTGATAATATGCAGGAAGCACGCAAGCAACTCGTGGGGGAATTTGGGGGTACGCTGTTCACGGTTGCCAAAGATGTAAAAATCCAGATCGAATTCAATCCGCACTTTGTACAGGCATACCGGCTCATTGGTTACGAAAACCGTGCTTTACAAAACGAGGATTTTCAGAACGACCAGAAGGATGCAGGCGAAATGGGCTCCGGACATACAGTCACGGCAATTTATGAAATTGTACCCGCAGGTGTGCAGAGCAGCTATATCAAGCCTGGCACTGCACTGCGCTACCAGGGCGGCCAGGCAGTTGCCAATGCCCGTGATGAGTTCATGCATGTAAAAGTCAGGTACAAAAAACCGGACGACTCCAAGAGCATGCTGCTTGAAGTACCTGTAAAAACCAAACCCAAAGCCTTTGCCGAATGCAGCGCTGATGTACGGTTTGCGGCTTCGGTGGCTGAGTTTGGTTTGCTACTGCGGCATTCGGAGTTTCGCGGGAGTGCCTCTTACCAGGATGCTGCGGCACATGCGCAAAGTGCGCTCGGCAACGACAAGGAAGGTTACCGGTCCGAGCTGGTAAGACTGATCAGGATAGCAGAGGGTCTTGACCATGGTACGCAGGCTGCGCGCCGGGACTAGGAAGCGGGCTTAAACTTCAATGCAATCTTGGTCATATTGGGATAATCGTATGCAGTGCTCCGGGTGGTCATTGTAAATCCTCCGGGACTTACGTCGGCCGGAGTGATCAGCCACTCCCCTCCTTTTTGGGTGGTTTTAGGATCGGTGATTGAAATGTTTTCCTGTTCCGCTTTCCATTGCAAAAGGAACGGTCCGGCCGCACCTTTGAATACTCCGGAAAAAGTACCGTCGGGCCGCAGCTCGACGGTTTCCATGTAGCTTTCAAACTGAACTCCCCCAAACTGGGTGAGCATCTTGCCGTCTCTGAAAGTAACTGCATCATTGACGAGAATCTGATCGATCCGCCATTTTTTTGCATCAGTAAGAATGGCGACCGCCTCCTGTACGTTCCCGGCCTTTCGGTCGCAGGCGGGCAGGAAAGTGGTCGCCATGAAAAGGATTGCGGACAAAAATGCTTTTGCTCTCATTGCACTTTGCTTTTTTTGCCCAATATAAAACCTAATCGCGGTTGAAGAGCACGGTAACTTCAGTAAGCCATTGTTCGGCTTCCTTCGTGATCTGCCCGGGAGTAAGTCTCCACGACCAGTTGTCTTCGCTCGATCCCGGAATATTCATGATCGCTGACTCGTCAAGGTTCAGCACGTCCTGCATGGGTATGATTGCCCATTTGGCCACTGAGCCGAATACCATCCGCGACATCGCCTGGCTTACATTTTCTTCATTTACCTCATACCCTGCATAGTACGATACCCTTTCCGCAGTTTGCTCGTCAGCGGACTGCCTGAGCCAGCCGCGGGTGGTATTATTGTCGTGGGTGCCGGTGTAGGCAATGAAATTGGGCTTGTAATTATGCGGAATGTGATCCGATTGCGGCATGTTTTCGTCAAAGGCAAATTGTGCTACCTTCATGCCGGGCAGTGAGAACTTATCGCGCAGTACATATACAGCAGGACTCATTTCACCCAGGTCCTCGGCTATAAAAGGCAGGCTGCCCAGCTCGGTTTCGGCTTTGGCAAAAAACTCCTCACCCGGCCCCAGCTGCCAGGTACCATTGACGGCAGTCTTTTCGCCCCCGGGTACTTCCCAGTAATCGGCAAAAGCACGGAAATGGTCGAGGCGCGAAATGTCAAACAACTCCATATTCTTGGCGAGCCTGCGGATCCACCAGTGGTAGCCGCTTTCTTTGAGTGCATCCCAGTTGAACACCGGCATTCCCCAAAGCTGGCCATCGTCAGAGAAAGCATCCGGCGGCACGCCAGCCACGCCGGTGATCTTACCCTCTTCATCCACCCGGAACAGGTCACGGTGCGACCATACATCCGCCGAGTCATAGCTCACATAGAAAGGAATGTCGCCCAGCAGCTCGATGCCACGTTCCTTGCAGTACGAGTGCAGGTTTTTCCATTGTTTATTAAAAATATATTGCTGCCACGCTATCTGCCTGATTTCTCCGGCGGCCTCTTCTTTCAGTCTGGACAATGCACTTTCTTCCCGCTTCCTGAACTCGGGTGTCCATTCAAACCAGGGACTTCCCTCATGTTTTTCTTTCAAAACCATGTACAGACAAAAGTCGGGCAGCCAGTCGGCATTTTGCTCTGCAAATTCTTCAAGGGCCTGCTTTTCGGAAGCATCGTTGAGCTCCAAAGACTTTTCAAATGCTTTTTTCAACATCTGCGCTTTCACTTCTCCTGCTTTGTCGAAGTCGGCCTTCTCGGCCTGCGGCAGGTGATATTCCTGCAAACCGTCTGCATCCAGCAATCCTTCAGCGGCAAGCTGCTCCGGACTGATCAGCAAATAATTACCTGCCCTGCTGGACAATGCACTGTATGGAGAATTGGCCTGCGCCGCCTCTATGGGATTGAGGGGAAGTATCTGCCAGAGCTTTTGATTACTACGTGCCAGAAAATCAGCGAATGCATATGCCTCAGGCCCAAGATCACCTACTCCAAAGGGTGATGCCAATGAAGAAATGTGCAGCAGTACACCAGCTTTACGCTCATTATCTACCCGGGTACCTTTTAATATCACCGCAGGCAGCGTTTTGAAAAGGTCCGCTACAACCAGCTTGCCCTGGTACTCACTGCTTTTCTCAGTGAAGATATCCAGCCACTCGGGCGACAGGTTGTCGGGCAGTACGATGTTGGTATCTTTCCAGTCGAGCCCGAAAAAGTCCGTTTGCTGCTCATGGCATACCTGCGCAATATGCAATGGGACTGCAATAATGTAGAAGTCCTTTTTTTGTTTTCGTGCAAATGCGAGCACATTGTTTTTGTAGGTTCCGCGCACCGTCAGCGGGATATATTCTCCGCCTGTAAAAATCAGCGGTGCTTCTTTTCGCAGCTCAAACAAGCGCGTTGTAAGCCAAAGCTTGATGCCGCCTTCGTGCCGGTTTTCCCAAAGATTGGACAGGAGCGTACCATGGTCATAATCAGCAAAGCCCGTCAGCAGTTTTTCACGCAATGCATAGTCGACGGGGCGCCGGTTATCCGGATCCACCAGGCTCAGGTCCCAAAGCTCGCATCCTTGGTACACGTCGGGAATGCCCGGACAGGTAAATTTCAGCACTACCTGCGCCAGGGAATTGATAATGCCGTATTCAATCACATCAGACTGGAATTCTGCAAAACGTCTCTGGAACGGGGTATCCTTTTCCAGTAATTTTTGTGCAAACTCTACTGCGGCCTTTTCATAGGCTTCATTCGGTTCGGCCCAGTCGGAATTCGTTTTTCCTTCACGCAATGCTTTTTGCAAATACGCTTCAAGCCGGTCAGCAAAGTCATTATCGCCTGAGCCCGGCATCGGGTATGCGCCCACGATGGTCTGGTAAATGAGGTATTCATCATTCAGGTCTGGGCCCTGGCCGCGATCGGACTGGTTCATTTCCTGACATTCCTTTACCAACGCCAGCCACTCGTCGGCCAGGTCGGTGAGTACGTTGAGCCGCGCGCGTACATCCTCACCTCTTTTGGTGTCGTGTGTTGAGGTAGTGTTCAATGAAAATGGCTGCTCTTTTTGCCTCCGGCGCATACGCGCATGAAAATCCTTTACAGTCATCCCAAACCGGTCAGGAAAGTCGCCCACATCATTATGACCGATGAAGCGGTTGTAGGTGTACATTAATGTATCTTCCCCTCCCTTGGCCATCAGCGGACCCGAAAACTGCATCAGTCGCTGGTAAAATTCCAATGCACCTTCGGGCGCCTCATCCTCCTCCGTACCCATCAGTACTTTTTCGAGCAGGTGGAGGGCATCAGTAAGCCCGGCTTCATTTTCGCGCAGCTTATCAAACAGGCTTCTGAGCTCGGTTTGTTCTTTTTCGGGTAGTGGCAACTGGTTGCCGTAATAGCGGTAAACGGGGAAATAGATCAGCAATGCGCCAATCGCACGTTTCAGCTCATCGGCTCCGATGCTATTAAGGACTTCCTGGTCTGCGAGCTGCAACCTTACAAAAAGCTGGTAAAGGTTATCGAGTTCGCCACCCATGTGCTTGTACAGGATGTCTGATTTTTTATCAAGCAGCTGCGCTTTGATCTCGCGCTCGTCGCCGGTGAGTTCCCTGTAAAAGTCGGTGAATGGTTTTTCAGCTTCGGTGCTGGTAAATACGTTGTTGACATCCGCCAGGAATTCGTAGCCCGATGTTCCCTGAATCTCCCAGTGCACGGGCATTTGCTCGTCTTTTTCCAGGATCTTCTCAACAACAATATATGCATCGCCGCCAGTCAGGGTACGAAGGTCCTGAAGGTACTTCTCAGGATCGTACAATCCGTCAATATGGTCAATGCGCAGTCCGGTCCAGGTACCATCGTCCACCAGCTCGCGGATCAGCTCGTGATAGGTTTCAAAAACCTGGTCATCCTGGATATTCAGACAAATGAGTCCGTTTACGGTAAAAAACCTCCGGAAATTAATCTTTTCGGCTGTGTGCTGCCAAAAACAAAGCTCATACTCCTGCTGTCCGAGCAGTTCGGTAACTGCCTCGGGATCTGCATTGATCTCTTCCAGACGCTTGTTCAGGAAGGCGGCAAACTCAGGATTTTTGAGCAGTGCATTAAATTGCAGCATCAGCTCGTTCCAGGCCTGATCGTAAAAAGCAGGGGCTTCCTGCTCATGCAGTTTATCAAATTGTTCCGACAGGCTCGCAATGGAGTCCGGCGCACCTTCGCGCGGGGTAAGCAGTGCCTGGTAGGTCGACAGGCTTACAGGAAAGAATTCATCGAAATACTTCCATGCCGGCTTGTTCGTGCTGGTATTCAGTGCCAATGAAATGTTTCCGTCCCTGATTTCATCTTCCAGCTCATTGCCCAGGAAAGGCACCATGAGCTTGCCTGTAAATAATGCACTGTTGCCGCTTACATCAAAAAACTTTGCATACCTGGATCTTGGTCCTTTTTCGAGCAGGTCGGCGATCCAGGGGTTGACGGGCGTGAAGGCCATGTGATTGGGAACAATGTCCTGCAACCATCCGATCTCATCTTTCCGCAGTGTCTGGCTGATTGTACGAAGCTGCTCAATGGTCCCGATTTCCGGATTGACCAGGTGCGGATTGATCCCGTCGTAGCCATGGGTACTGCCCGGCGAGGATTCAAGAATGGGAGAAGCATAGATGGTTCCTACTCCGAGCTTGCGGAAGTATGGTACCAGCTTTTCAAACTGTTCGAGCGTAAAATCTTTATGAAATTGCAGACGGTAAGTAGCGATTGGACTGTTCATAACGGTTTGTTGATCATTTAAAAACCGTCAGACGATAAATATTTATGCCAGCCAAAGTAAAGTGAGCCCGTCAGCAGCTCAGGTCATACCAGCAGCAGTGATTTCAGGAGCGGAATTTCAAGGGGCTTCGACAGGAGCCGGATAATATGGGGATTATTGCGGGCTTCGAGAATATCGGCGGTATCAACCGTGGAGGAAATCATAAAGAGCTTGATGCGGCTGCGGATTTCGGAAGGTAACGAAGCATAAAGTCCGGTAAACTCAAACCCATTGATTTCAGGCATTTGCAGGTCGAGCAGGATTACCGTTTCAGGCATTTCCGTCGTTTGTTCCATCAAAAAATCAATTGCCTCCCTGCCTGAGCCAAACGACGTGACGTGTTGTGCAAGACCGCTGCGCATCAGCAGCTTTTCGTGCGTGAACAAGTCGAACACGCTGTCATCAATCAGTATAAAATCCATAGCGCTACCGGTAATGTTTAAATGTTGAATACCCTTCAACCTTTACCTGTCAGTTAATCTGTAATCACTCTTTGTTTACATTATTGTAAGATACCGTAGAAGTAGTTTAATACTTAAAATAAAAGAGTATCTTAGTAGCGTGTAGGAAAATATCTGGACTAATGTTATATAAAGCTTTATTTCCTAAATATAAACTGAAAGTATCTTTATTGGCTGTATTTGTCCTCATTTTTAAGGTACTTCCTACTATCGGGCAGGAAATCAACTACCCCTTCCGTCATCTTTCCACGAATAGTGGTTTGTCACAGAATAACGTCACAAGCATACTATGTGACAGCAGGGGCTTCATGTGGTTCGGCACGCCCGACGGGCTCAACATCTACGACGGCTACAAGTTTACGATTTACCGCAACGACCCGGAAAACGAGCGCAGCCTCGGGCATAACTACGTGCATGCCTTGTGCGAGGACAAACGCGGCAAACTCTGGATCGGCACGGACGATGCGGGTTTGAGCCTGTATAATCCGGTGACCGACCGTTTTCTTAATTTCAGGACAAATGCTGCGGTACCCGGCAGCATCAGCCACAACAAAGTCACCAGCATATCCATGAATGCCAAAGGCAACCTCTGGATAGGGACGGGAGGCGGAGGTATCAATTATCTTGATATAGCTACCAAGAAGTTTACTGCATTCAGGCACTCTCCGGATGTCAGAAGTTTAAGCAGCGACTTTGTATCCTATGTTCTGGTTGACCGGAAAGGACGTGTATGGGTGGCTACTTCCAATGCCGGCCTCAACCTGATGACCAGTCCGAAAGGGGATTTTGTACACTTTACACACGCACCTGCCACGCCCGGCTCACTCAGCAAAAATGAACTCAATGCCCTATACGAAGACCGGGCCGGCAATATCTGGATTGCTACGGAGGGAGGCGGCCTCAACCGGTTCAATCCGGCCGACAGTACCTTTACCGTGTTCCGCCACAACCCGGATGACAAGCGTAGTATCTCCCACAATGATGTCCTGTCGATCCAGGAGGACAAAGCCGGCCGCCTCTGGATTGGGACGCGTAATGGAGGCATTAACATCCTGAATGCTGACGGAACCTTCGACCATTTTGTAGCGGACCGCTCCAATCCGGACCGGCTGAACAATGGTTCCATTTACACCATGTTCTGCGATAAGAATGGTGCGATGTGGGTGGGAACATACAGCGGCGGTATCAACATCATGGATGCCGAGCCTTTGAAGTTTAACAGATTACGAAGCTATGCAGGCAAAATCGACGGTCTGAACAATGATAACATTCTCGCTATCACCGAAGACCATGCAGGAAATCTCTGGCTGGGAACCGATGGGGGCGGGATCAATGTGTGGGACCGTAAAAATGCCGCATTTTCCCACTACAAGCACGAGCCTGAAAACCGTAAAAGCATTGCGAGCAATTATGTGATTTCCCTGCACGAGGACCGTGACAAGATCATGTGGATCGGTAATTACAAAGGGGGATTAAGCACATTTAATTCTAAACAAAGAACGTTCGACAACCTTAACCGGGAAAGCAAAATCAAGGGACGGATACCTTCCAATATCCACGCGCTCGAAGATGACCATGCGGGAACGCTGTGGATCGCCACGTCCGAGGGCCTGCTGCGGTACAACAAGGCCAGCGGTACCTACATCCGGTACTACGCACACCCTTCAAAGCCCGACGGGATCAATGCCAATGTAATCCTGTCCCTGCTGGTAGACAGGCAGGACCGGGTATGGGTAGGTACTGAAGGAGGCGGGCTCAACCTTTTTCAAGACAAAACGGGCACATTCAAACATTACACAAGCGACATTCATGACAAGACAACGCTGAGCAGCAATCTGGTCAACTGTATTTATCAGGACAGCAAAAACAGGATCTGGGTGGGTACCAACGGCGGACTGAACCTGATGGATGACCGCAAAGGTACATTTACCCAATACCGGCAGAAAGACGGCCTGCCCAATGAAGTGATTGAGGGAATCCTGGAAGATGCGCACGGAACGCTGTGGCTCACCACAAACCTCGGGGTTTCCAACTTCAACCCTGATACCCGCACCTTCCGGAATTACGATACAAGCGATGGTCTGCAGGGGACGTCTTTCAACAGGATGTCGGTGTATAAAAATGCGGCAGGTACCATGTTCCTGGGCGGGCAGAACGGGTTGAATGTTTTTCATCCCGACAGTATCCGCTATAATAAATATGTACCTCCGGTATTCATCACGGATTTTCAGGTCTTCAACAAGTCTGTCAGCAATAAGGACAAAAATTCTCCACTGAGGCATCACATCACGGCTGTGAAGGACATCCGCGTTTCGCACAAGGACCTGATGCTTTCTTTTGAATTTACCGCCTTGAACTATACCATCACGCGTAAAAATCAGTATGCCTACAAGCTGGAAGGTTTCGATGATGACTGGATTATGTCGGGGACTACCCGGAGAGCGACCTACACCAATCTCGACCCGGGTGACTATGTTTTCAGGGTCAAGGCTTCGAACAATGATGGTGTCTGGAATGAGACGGGCACTTACATCCGGCTGCATATCGTACCTCCATTCTGGGGGACATGGTGGTTCAGGGGTGTCATACTACTGCTGCTTGCCGGAGTGATTTTCCTGCTGTACCAGATGCGCGTGGGAGCCATGAAAAAACAGCGTAAAATTCTTTTGCAGGAAGTAAAAGAGCGCACGAAAGAGGTGATCCTGCAAAAACAGGCACTCGAAATTCAGGCGGAACATTTGCATAAGCTCAACAGGGACCTCAAACAAAAGCACATTCTTGAACATCAGGCCAGAGAGGAAGCAGAAAAGGCAAACCAGGCCAAAAGTGTATTCCTGGCCACAATGAGCCACGAAATCAGGACGCCTATGAACGGTATTCTGGGTATGGCGCTGCTGCTTTCACAAACCGAAATGACCGACGAGCAGGCCGAATATACCGAAACGATCATGAGCTGCGGGGATGGACTACTGACAGTCATCAATGACATTCTTGACTTTTCGAAAATCGAATCGGGGAACATGGAGCTGGAAAGCAAAACGTTTGACCTGCCTGAATGCATTGAGGAAGTACTGGGAGTATTTTCGGGCAAAGCTGCGCTCGAAGGACTGGACCTTGTTTACCAGATCAATCCCGAAGTGCCGTCCCGAATTATCGGTGACAGCCTGCGGCTGAGGCAGGTACTGATTAACCTGGTCGGAAATGCAGTAAAATTTACCAAAAAAGGGGAAATCCTCGTCAGTGTGGCACTGCTTTCGACAGATGAGCATGGCGAGATCGAACTGCAGTTCAAGGTGAAGGATTCGGGCATCGGGATTTCTGACGACAAGCTTGATCTTCTTTTCCGGGCATTTTCGCAGGTGGATTCATCGCACAGCCGCAAGTACGGGGGCACGGGTCTGGGACTTGTGATATGCCGCAGGCTGGTGGAGCTCATGGGCGGGCGCATCTATGCCGAAAGTGAGGAGGAAAAAGGGGCAACATTTACCTTCACGATCATGACCCTGCCCGGTGAACCTGATCCGGCTGCCGGCACAGAGCTGCACCGGAGCGACAGTGAAGGCAAGCAGGTACTGGTGGTGGACGACAACCGGACCAATCTGCGGATCATCGACAGCCAGCTGAAATACTGGAAGCTTGTTCCCGCTTTGGCCTCGTCGGGCAGGGAAGCACTGGAAATCTTAAAGTCCAACCCCAAAATAGAGCTGGTGATCACCGACCAGAACATGCCGGTCATGAATGGCCTTGACCTGTCCAGAAAAATCAGGGACACCTACCCGGACATTCCGATTGTACTGCTCAGCTCGGTAGGGGACGAAACGCGTAAAAACTATCCGGATATATTCGCAGCCGTGCTGACAAAGCCTGTGAAACATCAGCGCCTTGGTCAGGTGATCCAGAACGAGCTTTCGCGCCAGGTTGTGGCCCCGGCTCCTCCACCCCGCCCCAGCTTACTGTCTACCTACTTTGCTGAGGAATTTCCACTAAAAATCCTCGTGACTGAGGATAATGCGATCAATGAAAAGTTGTTTGTGACGGTTTTGACAAAGCTGGGATATCACCCTACGGTTGCTCATAACGGACTGGAAGCATTGAACGCAGCACGCGAAGAAACATTCGACATGATTTTTATGGATGTGCAAATGCCGGAAATGGACGGCCTGGATGCTACACGCAATATCCGCAAGCTGAATATCCAGCAGCCTTACATTACCGCAATGACGGCCAATGCCATGCATGAAGATCGCGAAATATGCCTCAAAGCGGGTATGGACGACTATATATCCAAGCCGCTCCGCCACGAAGACATCAAAGCGGCCTTGCAGCGTGGGTATACTGCCAGACAGCCCATGCTGGAATAATCTGCAATTTGGTATACCGACGGGCGGTTTTTTACGGCTTAATTGCTTTCATCGTATAAATAGTAATTCGACATAGGGTAATAAACCTGCATCTGCTTTCTTCAGGCATGGTTTTGATTGGAGTGCGGTACAAAACCAATGTCCATACTCAAATATGCAGGAAGGAAGGAAACGCGTAATCATTACGAATGTCACTCCTCAGATCGAAGGAGGGAAATATCCGGCCAGGCGGGCAATAGGTGAAAGCATAACAGTTACTGCAGATATTTTTGGTGACGGCCACGACTCAGTAGCAGCCAGTATTGTTTTCAAACATGAAAATGATCAGCACTGGGATGAAGTTGCTATGCAGTTCCTGATCAATGATCAGTGGGAAGCTACCTGGCGTCCGGAGAAGCTCGGCTTTTACGAATATCGGGTAACGGGCTGGATAGACCATTATACAACCTGGAAAAAGGGCCTCGTCAAGAAGTACGAAGCCGGGCAGGACCTGGCTGTGGAGCTGCTTATCGGAGTTGAACTGCTGGATGAAGCCGGGGCACTTGCTTCCGAGACTGACAAACCGCTGTTTTCACAATGGGCAGAACAGCTGAAAAATGAAAAAAACAGGGAAGCTGCCGTAAATCTGGCCATCAGCGGGAGTGTTGCCGAAGCAGTGGGCAAGATCCGGTTTACAAATCGCATTACTGTTTTCCCCACAACATTCCAGCTTGAAATTGAGCGTAAAAAAGCGGCTTACAGTACCTGGTACGAGTTCTTTCCACGTTCGGCTGCTGCCACTCCCCAAACCCACGGTACTTTCAAAGATGCAGAACGCCTGCTGCCGAGAGTAGCCAAAATGGGGTTTGATACCTTATACTTCCCGCCCATTCACCCCATCGGTGAGATGAAGCGCAAAGGGCGCAATAATACACTTACCCCCGCGCCCACCGATCCGGGATCGCCCTGGGCGATTGGTAACAGGCTGGGTGGGCATAAAGCTGTGCATCCGGAGCTGGGTACCATTGAAGATTTTGAAGCACTGGTGCAGGCGGCAAAAAACCTGGGCATTGAGATTGCGATGGACATTGCCTACCAATGCGCGCCGGATCATCCTTATGTAAAGGAGCATCCGCAATGGTTTAAGTGGCGGCCCGACGGTACAGTTCAGTATGCTGAAAATCCGCCCAAAAGATACGAGGACATTCTTCCCTTTGATTTTGAAACAAAAGACTGGGAAAACCTCTGGAATGAGCTGAAAAGTGTGATTGATTTCTGGATTGAAAAGGGAGTTAAAGTATTCCGTATTGATAATCCGCATACAAAAGCATTTGCCTTCTGGGAATGGATGATCGGAGAAGTACGGAGAAAAAACCCCGAGGTGCTCTTCCTGGCAGAGGCATTTACACGTCCGCGGATCATGGAGCGGCTTGCCAAAATCGGCTTCAACCAGTCCTATACCTATTTTACCTGGCGAAATACCAAATGGGAGCTCGAACAATATATGAACGAGCTTACCAAAACTGACCAGCAGTACTATTTCCGGCCCAACTTCTGGCCCAACACGCCTGATATTCTTCCGCATCACCTTGCCGAAGGTGGCGAAAATGCGCACATTATCCGCTTTTTGCTTGCTGCCACACTGTCGTCCAACTACGGGATGTATGGTCCTGTGTACGAATTTGGCGTCAATACGCCGCACCCGGGCAAGGAGGAATATACCGACAATGAAAAGTACGAGATCAAGCACTGGGACTGGGAACGGTACAGCCGTACTGCCGAAATAATCACGCGGGTCAATCGTATCCGCAGGGAAAATACAGCCCTGCAATCCACCTGGAACATCGACTTTGCCGAGACCGATAATGACTCCATTATTTCGTTTGTCAAAACAGATACCGAGACTGGCAATGCATTACTGATCGCGATCAACCTGGACGTATATAATACTCAGGGAGCGCACATCAAGGTGCCGGTAACGAAGTTCGGGTTGGATTACCACCAGTCATACCGGGTCAGTGACATGCTGAGCGGTGAGAAATATTACTGGCAGGGCGAATACAATTATGTACAGATGAACCCTTACGAAATGCCCGGACACATCCTCAAAATTGAACCTTTGAACTGACACTTGCATGGAAAATAAACAAGAGTTGCCTGATAAGAATTTGCATTGGTACAAAGATGCGATCATTTACGAACTACACATTAAAGCGTTCAAAGACGGAAATTGTGACGGAATAGGAGATTTTAAGGGTTTGATGGAGCAACTGGACTACCTGCAGGATTTGGGTGTGACGGCGATCTGGCTCCTTCCTTTTTATCCCTCGCCCCTGCGTGACGACGGCTACGATATTGCGGATTATTATAATATCAATCCATCCTACGGGGAGATCCACGAGTTTAAAACATTCCTGAAAGAAGCCCACAAGCGCGGGCTGAAAGTAATTACCGAGCTGGTAATTAACCACACTTCCGACCAACACCCCTGGTTTCAGAGGGCAAGAAAGGCACCGAAAGGGTCAGCTCACCGTAACTATTATGTATGGACGGACAATCCTAAACAATACAAGGATGCCCGCATTATTTTTCAGGACTACGAAAAATCAAACTGGACCTGGGACGATGTTGCCGGGCAGTATTACTGGCACCGGTTTTTCCATCACCAGCCCGATCTCAACTTTGACAACCAGCAGGTAAGGGATGAAATTTTCAAGATCATCAACTACTGGTGTAAAATGGGTGTCGACGGGTTCCGGCTGGATGCAGTACCGTATCTTTTTGAGCGGGATGGCACCAACTGTGAAAACCTGCCCGAGACGCACGTGTTTTTGAAAGAGCTTCGTAAACATGTAGATAGCCACTTTCCAGGGACGCTGCTCCTGGCTGAGGCCAATATGTGGCCGGAAGACTCGGCTGCGTACTTTGGCGATGGGGACGAATGCCAGATGAACTATCACTTCCCGATCATGCCGCGGATGTTTATGTCGCTGCAAATGGAGGATCGCTATCCAATTACTGACATTTTCGATCAGACGCCTGCTATTCCTGAAAATTGTCAGTGGGGTATTTTCCTGCGTAATCACGACGAGCTTACCCTGGAAATGGTAACCGACGAGGAGCGCGACTATATGTACAAAGCCTATGTGAAAGACCCGAAAGCACGCATTAACCTCGGGATTCGGCACCGGCTGGCACCTTTAATGGATAATAATCGTAAGAAAATCGAGTTGCTCAACTCGCTTCTTTTTACTTTCCCGGGAACTCCGATTATTTACTATGGTGATGAAATCGGGATGGGCGATAACTTTTACCTGGGTGACCGTGATGGCGTGCGTACACCCATGCAATGGTCACCAGACCGCAATGCCGGATTCTCCCAGGCCAATCCGCAGCGACTGTACCTGCCGCTGATTCTTGATCCCCAATACCATTATGAGTCGGTCAATGTGGAGTTGCAAACGCGCAACACATCGTCGCTGCTGTGGTGGATGAAACGTGCGATCAACACCCGCAAGAAATACAAGGCATTCAGCCGGGGTGATATCCGTTTTCTAAGTTCGGAAAACAGTAAGATCCTTTCGTTTACCAGAACGTTCGAGGATGAAACGATGCTGGTGGTGGCAAACCTTTCGCGCTTCCCGCAGCCGGTAGAGCTTGACTTGGACGATTACAAAGGGTATCAACCCGTTGAAATATACAGCCGGAACAAGTTTCCGATGGTAAAGGATAGTACGCCATACTTCTTTACACTTGAAGCTTATGCATGTCAGTGTTTTATTTTACAAAAAACACACCCCGAAATAGACGAGAACCGCGAGCTTCCTCTAATACGTCTCAATAAATGGTCCAAACTGCTGGAACCTGCACTTCGTGAACAGCTGGAAAACCAGATGCTGCCTTACTATATGATGAAAATGAGGTGGTTTGGAGGTAAAGGAAAGGGTCTGGATAGTGTCAAGATCATTTCGCATGTTGAGATTCCAATGGGCGACAATCTGCCTGCGTACATTCTGCTGCTGGAAACTACCTACCAGAATGACATGCCCGAGATGTACCAGCTGCCTGTCGCATTTGGAAAAGATCCGTTTGCACATAAGGTTCGCGAGGATTGTCCGCAGGCTGTGATTGCCAGGGTACAGCTAGAAGGTGACGAGGAGGGAGTACTTTTTGACGCAGTGTACGGGCTCGAATTTCAGCAATACCTGCTTACGTACATGGCTCAGGGTCACACAGTTCATGATAATGGAAATACCATCCATTTTACCGGCAATGAGCAGCTCGCCACACATTTGCAGGAAACCGAGAAGATCAAACCGAAAGTAATGTCGGCAGAACAAAGCAATACTTCACTTTCGTATGATGGCAAGTATTTCTTTAAACTGTATCGCAAAGTAGACCGTGCAGTAAATCCGGATATGGAAATTACACATTTCCTTACCCATGAAGCTGCATTCAAAAACATTCCGGCATTTGTGGGTGCGGTGGAATGGAAGCATGGTAAAGACTCCATGATCCTGGGAATGATGCAGGAAATGGTGACCAATGCCAATGATGCATGGGCTTATATGCTGGACAGGCTGGACAGCTTCAATGAAACAATCCTGTCCTCGGCAGATATCCAGTTGCCGCAGGAACTTCGCGGTACTTTGATTGAGCCGGTAGGTTATGAAGATATACCCGAATCATTCCGGAATCTGCTGGATGTACCGGTAGTGGAACAGGTATCACTTTTGGGCGTCAGAACTGCTGAAATGCACCTTGCACTGGCATCCAACAATGACTTGCCTGATTTCAAACCGGAGGAGTTCTCGCTGCACTACCAGCGTTCGGTATATTCGTCATTGCTATCATTGGTGCGCAGTACATTCCAGGGTTTGAACCGGAACTCCAAAAAACTGTCTCCCGAGCTGAAAGCTGAGGCTGACCGGATCATTCAAATGAAGGAAGATATCCTGACAGAGCTTAAAAAGGTTTACAGCCGGAAAATCGATACGGCAAAAATCCGGATACATGGCGACTATCACCTTGGACAAGTTCTGTTTACCGGGAAAGACTTTGTGATCCTGGATTTCGAGGGTGAACCTGCTCGTAGTTACAGTGAGCGGCGACTGAAACGGTCGGCATTGCGTGACGTCGCCGGCATGATCCGCTCCTTCCATTATGCTGCTTACGGAAGCCTTTATCTTGATAATCAAATCCGTACAGAGGACATTGACAAGCTTCTCCCATTTGTAGAACAATGGTACCATTACATGAGCGGGCTTTTCATGAAATCGTATCTGGAAACTGTGGGCGACAGTCCGATTATTCCGCAGAAAAAAGAAGACCTGGAAGTACTCGTGCAGACATTCCTGCTGCAAAAGGCGATTTACGAGCTGAACTATGAGGTGAATAACCGCCCGACGTGGGTAGGTGTACCAATCAGGGGCATCAAGGCAATCATGAAAAACACGGAAACACAATCAAATACAGAGTCAGTGTTGGCTTAAACAATCAGTTATGACGGATCAAACGGTTGAAAAATCAACTTCTGAAAACCTGGCAATGCTGACCGACTTCGACACCGGCCTGTTCAGGTCGGGTACGCATTACCATATTTATAACAAGCTGGGCTCCCACGCGGCAGAGGTAAATGGTCGAAAAGGCACATACTTTGCGGTTTGGGCGCCAAATGCCCGCTACGTTTCGGTAGTGGGTGATTTTAACGGCTGGAATCGTGATAATTCGCCACTGACGGCCCGCCCGGATCATTCGGGCATTTGGGAAGGGTTTTTGCCCGAGCCGCAGAAAGGTGCATATTACAAATACTTCATACGCTCCCTGAGCGGCTATGAAGTAGAAAAGGCTGACCCCTATGCTGTTCACTGGGAAACTCCGCCGCATACGGCTTCGGTTGTCTGGGACCTGGATTTTGAATGGAGTGACGAGACATGGATGGAACAGCGCAAAGCTACCAATGCACTCAAAAAGCCGATTTCGGTTTATGAAGTGCACCTGGGATCATGGAGGCGTAAGGATGAAGAAGAAGGCCGGTTCCTTACCTATCGCGAACTTGCAACGGAGCTTCCGGAATATTGCCAGTATATGGGTTTTACCCATGTGGAGTTGCTGCCGGTTATGGAGCATCCCTTCTATGGTTCGTGGGGTTACCAGGTTACCGGGTACTTTGCGCCTTCGAGCAGGTATGGTACGCCTCAGGATTTTATGTTCCTGATCAATGCATTACATCAGGCAGGCATTGGGGTAATCCTCGACTGGGTACCCTCCCACTTTCCTACGGATGAGCACGGCCTCGGCTATTTTGACGGTACGCACCTGTACGAGCATGCCGATCCGAGGCAGGGCTTTCATCCTGACTGGAAAAGTAACATTTTCAATTTCGGGAGAAACGAGGTACGCACTTTCCTGATTTCAAATGCTGTTTATTGGCTTGAAAAATTCCATATCGATGCCCTGCGGGTGGATGCGGTAGCTTCCATGCTTTACCTGGATTATTCAAGAAATGAGGGTGAATGGATTCCCAATCGGCATGGCGGCCGTGAAAACCTGGAAGCGATTGACTTTTTGAAGACTTTCAATGAAGTAGTTCATCGTTATTTCCCGGACGTTTTTACAGTGGCAGAGGAGTCTACCGCCTGGCCTGGCGTCACCCATCCGACTTCAGAAGGCGGCCTGGGCTTTGACATGAAATGGATGATGGGCTGGATGCACGATACGCTCAGCTATTTCGAGAAAGATCCGGTATACCGCTCGTACCATCAGGGTCAACTCACATTTAGCCTGGTTTATGCATTTTCTGAAAAGTTTACCCTGCCGCTCTCGCATGACGAAGTGGTATATGGCAAGCATTCGCTGATCGACAAAATGCCGGGCGATGAGTGGCGTAAGTTTGCCAATCTGCGACTGCTCTACGGGTATATGTTCGGGCATCCGGGCGCCAAGCTGCTGTTCATGGGAGCAGACTTTGCACAGCGTCATGAATGGCGGCATGATTTCAGCCTGGATTGGAATGAAAACCTGCATCCGTCCCACAATGGGATTCAGAAGTTATTGAAAGACCTGAATGCACTGTACCAGCAAAATCCGGCACTTTACGATAAGAACTTCTCGCCGGATGGTTTTGAATGGATAGACAATCAGGATGCGACGAACAGTGTACTGAGCTGGGTTCGTAAAGGTAACACTGAGAAAGATGAGCTGATCTTTATTGCGCACTTCACTCCCAATGTTCGTTCCAATTACAGGATTGGGGTACCGCGCCCAGGTTATTACCGGGAGATATTCAATACGGATGATCTGAAATATGGTGGCACAAACCTGCTCAATATTGACCTTATCGAAAGTTATCCGATTCCAAAGCATGGGAAAATTCATTCGGCTCCGCTGACGCTCCCTCCGCTGGGACTGATCGTTCTGAAATACGAGCGGCCTTTTGACTGGTGGTGAAAGAGGAGAAATCAACTGGTATAAAACAGAAATGGCAGCGCTTAGGCGCTGCCTTTCTGCACTTTAACACACACTATTTATCTTGCAATGACAATCTTGTAATTCTTCTCATCGCCATTTCTGCTTTTAAGACTCACGATATACATGCCTGCACTCAGCTTGCTTACATCAACCTTATCCTGAGGCTTGGCACCTGACTGGTAAACTTCAATTCCGTTTGCATTCAGGATACGTACTTTGGAAACCTGCGCAAAATCACCCGCATCAATGGAAAGAATGTTCGAGACAGGATTGGGATACATAGATAAGCTTTCTCCATCAAACTCAACATTACGGATACTACTATACGCAATGCTGCCATCCTTGTCAATCATGTGTAAACGGTACAGGTTATTTCCTGAGAGAGGAGCATTGTCACTGGCGGTGTAATTTTGGACCGCCTTGCTATCTCCCGACGCTTTGACTGTGTTGATCACAGTCCACTGCTTTCCGTTCCTACTACGCTCCACATCAAAGTGGTCGCTGTTCACCTCCTCGGTTGTTGACCAGGTCAGGTTTACTTGTTTTCCTTCTTTGGATGCTTCGAAGGTGGAGAGCTTGACGGGGAGGGGGACAGAAGGTGTTGGTGCTGAGGTTCCAATCTCATTCGCAGAGTTACCACTCATATCACCCCACTTTGAACCTTTTGGGCCCGTATCGTAACCAGTTGCGGCAGTCCTCACCTGAATCTTTGCGCCATTTTCAGGTGTGCCAATAACTATCCCTGCATTCCATGTTAACTTAACTGACCCTACATGAGTGGGGGTTGTAGTTAAATCATCACTTGTTTCAGTTCTTATTACAACATATTTAAAACGGGTATCGAAACCTGCTGGTGATGTGCCCGCCAAATTTACTGGTGCGTTAATAAATGCAACCTGTGAATTTGTAACAGTTGCCTCATTTGCAATGGATTGCACACTAGGACTTATTTCAGTTCCATCCGTACCAAAATCCACATCGAATGCCACATCACAACTTTGGAACGCAAAATCTTGACCATTTGTAGCGACATAATCTACGTAAGCCTGGCTTGCAGACATGTAGAGATCAAATGTAAGCGTTGGACCCGCCGGGTCATTCGTTGCCTTTATATTTCTAGCTTCAAAAAGAATATGCGGTCCAGGCGCTACTTGATCAATTGGCGTTGTTTGTCCGAATGCATCATTTACAAACAAGCCAGCAACAATAAAAAATGAGTGTTTAAAAGTCCGGTTCATACGTATTGGTTTAAATTATTATTAGTAATTCAATAGGATAGAATATGGAGATATCTTACTGCCAAGATGCAGCATATTAAGATCAGTGGCATCGACAGAGCCATTCATATCAATGTCCTCAACTGAATAGACATCGTATGGAGATAGTTTTGTCTTTGAAAACAGCTGGTTATAGTCTGTTGCGTCACCCGCCAAATCCTGATTTACATCATAAGACCACATGCACCACGTTCCATTTTTTTGAACCAACTGTGGTGAGGAAGGCTGATTGGGATCATTATACGCTCTGTTTAATCCAGCAGAAAAGTCATAGAAGGCAGAAGGAACTGTAAAGGAAATTACATTGCTCATTACTGCCAGATGATTGCGGTGTTTTACCGAAATGATCGCACCCTTAGGACGGTTAAGGAATTTTGGCAATTTTCCTTCTAGATCTACTACATCACCACTGGTTTGAAGCAGTAAAGCTTGGGATTCCAGCACTGTACCCGGATTCATATTATCCCGTATCTCTACAAGTAGCCAATCGACTACCTTTCCACCTACAAAGAACTGATTATTGATTGAGGCAGCTTCTTGACCTTTTCCATACGGGTCTTTAATTGGCAAAAGATTTGACAATTGCAGATCGTTGCGCATAGAAACCGAATTGCCAAGCATTGCTCCCTGTAACTTCACTTTCAACGTCAAGTCGACCAGGCATGGATTCGCTTTTACCCTAACTTTCGCCTTTGATTTATTTGTATTGAAACAGCCTCCAATGCTTTGATGAAATGCATAGTAAATACCAGGACTGGATGAGCTTGGAGATGTTATTTTTGAACCGGAATGATCGCTGGTCGTATACCATACAGTTGACATTCCCGAAGGAGGAAAACCATCCAACAATTGAGTAATGTTTCCTTTATTATCAGGACAGGTTGCGTCAGTTACTGTGTCCTTTAATGCTACTTCGTTTGGGCCTGTGACAGTCAGACTTGCACTTGACAATGGAGAGTTAAGACATTCTGCAATCGGATCATAGTAATAGGCAAATACTTTTTTACTCGGACCAATTTCGTCCCCAAGAGAAAACGCATCAGAATTCAAAATTTCACCTAGACCGGTACTCGGATTTCCATATTCATTATACCACACTAGCTTCGATCCATTAGGAGTACTGCTAGTAACCTTTGAATTTAAATTTACTTTCGTCGAAATGCAGTTATACGAGATATCAGGATTAGGCACAAGGGTTACCTGATTAGTTCCTGCGTTACATGTAACTAAGGCATCTTTTGCAACGTCGATTGCAAGATATCCTCCCCCCGAAGAACCAATCTGTGCACCTCCCGCAAACCGAATTACTGCGCTCGATGCCAAAGCTTTAAATCGGATTTTTATCTTTTTCCAAACACCTTTGTCGTTGCCAAAACTTGCCGTAAACGCTTGATTTGGCGAGTTTTGTGGTTCGTCAGATTTGGCTCCACTTACAAAAGTTGCGTGAGCCTCTATCGGATAATTTGTATTGGAACCAGTAATTGTAGACAAGACATGCAAAAACAACGTGTAATGCTTGTCCACAACTAACCCTGTCATTGTCGTTTGAATTTCCTCAGTAGCTGATGCATTAACAAAGAGTGTAGGAAAGGTCCTTGCCCCAGATGGAGGAGATGGTAACTCAAATTTCCAGGAAAGATTGGACGTCCCACAATACTTTGTATTTGAAAGATCAGGATGTGAGTCGGCAAAAACAGCCCAGCCCGGTGCTGTACAATCAGTACAAATTGCTGCTCCGCTTGAAACAGGTATGCTTTGCGCAAACGTTAGATTGGCGGCTCCAAGCAGCATTGCCAAAGTTTTCACAAGATACTTCTTCATATTTAGTGCGTTTTAGATGTTGAATTTTAAGTAACGCGGAGGGATACAGGTTTAATCATGTAACATATAGTGGGTTACGAGCCGGAAGCTCTCCTGTTTTTGCTTTGCTGTTTTCATAGTCATGAATGTTTTTCCTGTTCAACATATTTGATCATGTATTACCATGATCTGGCGCCGGTTCAAAATTGGCAGGAAAGAAAATCTTTTTTGCAAAGCGATGATCCTGCGGAATTTACAATGAGCAAACGGTGTATGGTATCGAAATCTCTCATTGGGTAATCCACTTAGAAGAGGTTCAAACAACAAACAAGATTGTCATTCTACATAAAAATAGTTTGACAAAGCAGCGGGCTGGAATCTTTGACCCTGTCCCGCTGCTGCCTTGCAGGTCAGTGCCGGCCCGAGTCGATCAGGATCAGAAGGATCATGAAAGCGGAACAGGCAAGGACCGGGATAGCCGATGCGCCCACGAGCACATTGGATGCGATAAGCCAGCCTTCACTCCGGAAAATGAGAGAAAGCACGACCAGCACCACTAGTCCTGCGCCAATGGTATTAATAGGTACATTGTATTCGGCTCCGTTCGGAGAATTCATTTTGTCACGGATCGCATTGGCGGCAATCAGAACAATGGCGACACAGTCTATGATCATCCCGATCACGTACAGGTCCAGGTTTTGGTACAAAGTTTCCAGCGTTTTTTTTGGTTATTGGTTATCAACTTTACGTGGTTGAGCAGATTGAGAAAGAAGCAAACGAAAGCTTAATGCAAGCAGAAAAAGGCCGATGAAGGGACCGACATCGAGCAGACCGGCATCGCCCGGCGGAACAGGGAAAGTATATACATTCAGAATGATGAGCAGCAAGCCGAACACAGCCGCCGTAATACCCCAGAAACGAAGAATGGGAATCCGCAGGGTTGCGGCCCCGAATAACACTAGGTAGACACCGATAAACATGTCCCAAGCAACGTCCATGCCCATATCGACCATCCTGACTGCCTCCTTAACCTGGTTTCCCAGGGATGGCGGAACATCCCGGAATGGTACCTTCACCCCTATCTCTACGGCGAGCTGCGCGGAAAGGAAAATGGCGCATATACAAAATGCAAAACTGCCGAAAACAAAGGCCAGCTCGTTAACGTAAGATACCCGCTCCGCACGGATCCACTCGCGCAATACAAACAGGAAAACAATTCCGAACATTGGAAAAAACATAGCCAGCAGGAACACAATCTGATCAGGCAGGGATGTAAATACAATTATAAGGTAGCTGGTCACTGACAATACACCTGAAAATGCGCCCAAACGCTTCATTTTCACCATTTCCTGTTGTTTCATAGCGTCAATTTTCTGTAAATTCCCGGTAGTAGCAGGGTGCCAAACCAGCGCTAAAGCTGAATAAGAATACTTGTATTCACCTAAAAGAATTTTTGAACGGCTTGTATAAATTATTCTAAGGCATAATGCCCAGGTGGGTAACCTTACGGTGCTAAATCCGATGAACGCTGGGAAAAAACCTATGGATAAATGACAGCCGCCGCTGGTGCATCGGTACTCCCGGTGCATGATGTGGTGCACTATATTGCTTTCTGCTCAATCCTTTCCGTTCGCGCATGAAATGCAGACTTCTGATATACTTGCTTCTTCTCCTCATGCCCGGCCGGAGCATGGCGCAGTTTATTTTTCAAAATTTGAATGAGAATGACGGCCTCAGCGCCAGGGAAACAACCTGCCTCTACCGCGACAAAGAAGGTTTTCTGTGGATCGGTACAAGCAACGGACTGAACCGGTTTGACGGCAACCTGATACGCCGGTACAATGGCCAGAAAGGCGAAAAAGCATACTATATTAATGCAGTTCAACCTGTGGATGACGACAGGAACCTGCTCGTTGCTACGAGCCGGGGATTGATGCTGTTTGACAAGCAGGCAGGAAAATTTTTTATCGATGCGCGGATTGCGGCATTTGCAAACAAGAAAATCCTCTCCATCAAACCGGACGGAAACGGACGTTTGTGGCTGATCGCACTGAAAGAGATCTTTATTTTTGATAATAATAAGATCCGCCGGTGTGAAGAAGTTATTCCTGAAACCAAAATTTTGCAAGGCCAGAACTTTGCTTTTTCGGCTGTCACCGCCTTTTGCTGGGATGCTTTACGGCGTGGTTTCTGGGTGGGTGGGTACCGGCCCTACTTTATTGATGTTGCGCACAAAGCAGTGTATTCCAGGGCAAACAATCCTTTAAACTATCCCATTCTCAACAAGGAATTCATTACAGCGATCACGCTCGACAGGGATTATAACCTCTGGTTTGGATCCAATACCGATTTCTCGATCAACTTCTGGGACGTAAAGAAACAGGCAGTCAGGTCCTACCGTGAAATCGACGGCAAAAAACTGAGTGATGGTTTCAACTACCTGTATGTGGATCGTAAAAACCGGTTGTGGGCATCAACCTGGACTTACAGCGCTTACCTGAAAGCTCCGGATGCTCCTTTCCGTAAAATCCCTTACAGCCAGGACGACCCTAATTCCATTGCATACGGACATTTTCAGGATGCGATTGAAGATCCGGAGGGGAATATCTGGTTTGCGACCATCAATGGATTGAGTAAAAATCCGGCCAATGCTCCCCTGAATGCCATTTACAAGCTTCCGAGCTTTGACTTTACCCTGGATACCGGCTTTGCACATGCCAACGCAATTGTAGTAGACCATAATCAGATCGTAGCAGCCAAAGAGGACGGGATTGTGTTTTACAACATGGACAAGCGCGACTACCAGCGGTTTATGGTTACAAAGTCAGGTGACCTGCTCCGCAACAAATTCCTGTCCATCGCCAAAACAAGTACACGATGGTGGTTTGGCGGTGTCAACGGAGTTTATTTTCTGGATCCGGGAGCGACGTCGATTCAGCGCTTTGAGCAGGTGAAATACAAATCAGGCGGTACGTACACCAACTTTATCTTTGAGGATATCCAAGGGAAAATATGGTTTCACATTGTTGATGATGCATTGTACCGGTACGATCCGGAAAGCGGAGTATTAAAGCGGTTTGTCGGAAAAGATAAAACGAGTGGCCTGTTTGATTACAAAGGGCTTCAGAGTTATTTGCAGCTCAAAAACGGCAACCTCCTTTTTGTGCTGGAAGGTACCGGGTTTCTCCACTATGATATAAACTCCGGAAAGTTTTCGACCTCCCCTTTTATAAATAAGAACTTCTTTGTGGGCCAGTTGCTGGAAGATGAGGAAGGCGAAATCTGGGCTGCGGTGAGCAGGCGGGGGTTGCTGAAATACAATCTGGCGGGGCAATGTACCGACAGCATTACTACTGCAAACGGATTGTTGTTCGACCTTATCAGCAGTATTGCAATGGATCAGCGGAAAGTGATCTGGGTAGCAAGCTCGGAAGGGCTGCTGTTTTTTGATACCAAATCGAGGGATGTAGTCCGGTTCAGGATTAATCTCGGGAAAACGCTGCAGGATTACTGGAACTCCGTCAAAATAGTTGGAAACAAGCTGTATGCGATCATGCTGGATCATATTGTGGTGATTGACCCCTCCAAGCTGGCGAGCATCCGTGTCACCAGGCCACCTAATATTACATCTGTCAAAATTTTTGAAAAAGAGCTCGCCGGCGTCCAGAACAACAAGACGGTCCGGATCGGCTCGGATGAGGATTTTATAACGTTCCAGTTTGCCTCACTGAACCATCGCGACGTCCCCTCCCTCCAGTATGGCTACATGATGGAGGGAATCGATGATGATTGGGTCAACTCAGGGCGTTCCATGATCGTATCCTATAATCACCTGCCTCCGGGAAATTACACGTTTAAGGTCAGGAGTACCAATGAGAGTGGAAAATGGATGCCCGAGATCAACACGCTCAAAGTTCAGGTGATACCACAATGGTGGCAAACCTGGTGGTTCCGCTTCATTGTGGTGCTGGCTGTGGGCATATCACTCCGGCTGACTTACCAGGGCTTTGTAGCACGAAGACAGAAGAAGGTTTTTGAATCAACCATTGAATACTTTGCCAATTCGGTTTATGGTGAAAATTCTGTAAATGAAATATGCTGGGACATTGCCCGTAACTGCATATCCCAGCTGCATTTTGAGGATTGTGTTGTTTACCTTTTTGATAAAGAAAAAAACAAACTGATCCAAAAGGCAGCTTACGGTCCTAAAAACCTGAAAGGACACGAGATAGAAAATCCGCTTGAACTAAGTATAGGTGAAGGGATCGTTGGAGCGGCTGCGGCTACCCGCAAGCCTGTGATCGTCAGGAACACCGGGCACGACCCAAGGTACATCATGGACGATAAAAAGCGCATGTCGGAGCTGGCAGTGCCGATTATGCATGAAGGAAAGGTGATCGGGGTCGTAGATTCAGAAAACAGCCAGCCTAATTTTTTCAAAAAATCACATGCGCGCGCGCTCATGACCATTGCTTCCATCAGCGCGACCAAAATTGCCGAGGCGCAGGCCGAAGATCAGGCTTACGAGAAGGAGATTATGCTCCTGGAAATTAACAAAATGCTGGCCGAAAGCCAACTGATGGCCCTCCGCGCCCAAATGAACCCTCACTTTGTCTTCAATTGCCTCAACAGTATACAGGAGTGCATTGTGACTGAGAAATACGGTGAAGCGAGCAAGTACCTCAACAAGTTTTCAAAGCTGTTCAGGACCGTACTCAACAACTCGGACAAAAAACTGGTGACCATTGAAGAGGAACGCGACGTGCTGGAACTCTACCTTGAACTGGAACAAATGCGCTTTGGACAAACATTCACTTACCAGATCATTGTGGATGAAGAACTGGAATCCGAAGAAATCCTGCTTCCCTCCATGCTGTTGCAGCCCTATGTCGAAAACGCTTTGTGGCACGGACTCATGCATAAAAACAGCGGCGGCACCTTGCTGGTTTCTTTCGAAAAAGTGGATGATGAAGTGTTCCGGTGCACGATCGAGGATAATGGTATAGGCCGAAAAAAGTCATTTGAAATCAAACAGTATAACAGCAAGGCCAAACAACACAAATCCAAAGGGTTGCAGATCACCAAAGACCGGCTGGATCTTTTACAGCGCCAGGGCCAGCATGCTTCTGTGCACATTATTGACAAGTATGATGATGAAGGTCAGGCCAGTGGTACCTGCGTAGTAATTGAACTATCCACATTTTTGCAAAACGTTTAAATGCACACGCTATGATCCGAGCATTGATTATCGATGATGAACAAAAAGCAAGAAACATTGTCCACCGCTACCTGATCAACCTGGTACCTGAAATTGGAGAGGTCGAGCATGCAGAGTCGGTGAGCAAAGCGGTAGAAATGATGGAGTACTTTAAGCCTAACCTGGTTTTTCTGGATGTCGAAATGCCTCACCAGAATGGATTTGATTTTATTGCAGAAAAAAAGAAGGCAGAGTTCGATGTCGTTTTTACGACTGCCTACAACCAGTACGCCATCCAGGCGATCCGGTTCAGCGCACTCGACTATCTTCTTAAACCCATTGATCCGGAAGAGCTTAAAGCAGCCGTGGACCGATTTATACAAAAAAGTCAGCAACGATCTGTTTTGTACCGGGAAGATCTTTACGCCAATCTGGCAAATAACATCAAGAAGAACGATGCGAAAGAATTCAAGCTGGCAGTGCCGTCGAGTGAGGGTATTTTCTTTTTTACGCTGGACGAAGTAGTGCGGCTGGAAGCCTGTAAAAATTACACTTACATTCACCTGGACGGCAAGAGGCCTTTTATTTCAAGTAAAACGCTGAAATACTACCATGATATGCTAAGTGAATTCAACTTTATCCGCACCCATAAGTCACACCTGGTAAATCCGCTCTTTATTCAGCAGATCAGTCACAATCACCAGTTTGTACTGCTGTCTGATGGTACCCGCGTGGAAGTTTCGCGGAGGAAAAAAGATGAGGTTGAGCTGTATCTGCGGCTCAGGTAAATCAGCGCACCAGCTGATCGAATAATTTTTGAACTTCCTCATCCGGCTCACAACACATGCCCGGATGTACCCTGGACGCCTGAACGATCGAGCTGCGGATAGCAGTAAGCCAGCGAAAACGCGACGCAATCGGCAATGCCCCTATCGTACCTCCCTGCTTACCACCTTCGCTCACTGTGTGAAATGCGGCGAGGTATTCCTTCACTTCATCTATATCCGTAGCCGGGCAAAGTGCGGCCAGCCGTGCTTCATTGAGGCTGATCAGCGTTTTCAGAAATTTCTTTCCTGGACAGTACAGGATCACGCCGGCATTGATAAACTCCTCACGCTCAACCCTGGGCATCACGCGGATTACTGCATACTCAAATAAGTAACGCTCTGGCATCATCAGCTCCTTTTACAAAAACATCAGAAACAGAAAGCCGCAGGGACAGGTAGCGGGTGTAAGCCTGGCGGTGCTCCCCGGGTGACTCAAAGGGAGAGTCGCGGAGCAGCCAGTCATCGGGAATAAGGGAGACGATGTTTTCAATAACCTGATCATTTAAAATTTCCCTGAAAGCGGCATCAGTTTCAGGCAGCCGGGATGCATATCTCAGCAAGACGTGATCTTTGATCTGTACAAATGGTTTTAATGCCTGGGCCTCCCAATCATTCCAGGTATGATGAAAGTACAATGATGCGCCATGGTCTATCAGCCATAGCTCCTTATGCCAGACAAGCATATTGGTATTGCGGGCAGTACGGTCCACATTGGTGATGAAACTATCCAGCCACACGATCTTTGAAGCTGTATCCGCATCAATGCCGTTTACGACAGGGTCAAAGGTAAATGCACCTGACAAATAATGCATTGCAAGATTGAGGCCCGTGCTTGCGCGCAGCAAATCCTGAATTTCCTCGTCGGGCTCGGTACGCCCGAATGCTTCATCCAGATGTGCAAAGACGATCTCCGGCATTTTGAGGCCTAATTTGCGCGCAAGCTCACCCCCGATTAGCTCAGCAATGAGGGCCTTTGTGCCCTGCCCTGCTCCTTTGAACTTTAACACATACAGAAAACCATCGTCTGCCTCGGCTATGGCCGGCAGCGACCCGCCTTCGCGCAGGGGCGTAACGTAGCGGATCACCTGCACATCCCGGATCTCAGGTCTGGTATCATTCATGCAAACAAATTCTTAGGTTCAAGGCAGGCAATATAGGCATTTAGTTTAAACCGCAAAAACAACCTCATTGCCCTGCGCAGCCTGGCTGCCCGTATAGCTTACCTGGTGAACCATGTTTCCTGTCCTATCCCGCAGACTGATGGTTCCACCGGTATTGTTGAGTATGATCTGACTGGTTTCAAGGTCGACAGTCAAACTTGAAACCGGTGGGATAGACCCGGTGAGAAGCTGTGTGCGGTTATTTTTATCTACTATCGCCCACCCCTCGATGGATACCGGCTGGTCGCCTCCGTTTTCAAGAATTACTTTTTCGGCATTGCGGTCGCTCCCCGCCGGGTTAACGATCGCCGAGCGGATTTTTACAACTACTGCAGCCGGTGCCCCAACCCGCAGTTCCAGCGCTTTCCTGACAGCTTCACAGGCATCTGCCTTGCCGAAGCCAAACCAGTTGCTCCATGTACCATCGGCCAGTCCCTGATCTTCAAAGTTTGCCGGGAACACCGGAGAAACGTCCCAGGATGTGTCATTATCAAAGTTGGCCGGGGGAGTTTGCGGGTACGGCGTCGTATTCAGGTCCTTGGATGCTGTCTGCTGCAATACCGAAATCACTTCAAGCGCAGTAAGATCGGGATTGGCTGAAATGACCAGCCCCGCTATACCCGCGGTAAGTGGTGTAGCGCTGGATGTGCCCCCGAAGCTGTCGGTCACAGCAACGATCGAATCACCGGTAGTGGTAACGATTCCTTTCCCTTCGACGGCCAGGCGATAATAAGTGTGCACATTGTTGGTAGGTGCTGTGAGCGAGATGCCCGGACCATAATTGGAATAATGACTGCGCCTCGCGGTACTGGCCAATGCAGCGATATGCATGACTCCCGGAATACCCACCAGATTATGGGTGAACACTTTGCTGGTTTGTACTCCTACCCATACCAGCGAGTCGCCGGAGACCTGCACGCCGTGATCAAAGGGAATTTCCTGGTCGCCGGAGTACTCGATCGGACAGTTTTCATTTCCGGATGCCCAAAGAAAAACAATGCCTTTGCCACGCCGGCCACCGGTTGCGGCGAGGCTTTGAATGCGGTTCACGACCTGCTGGCTGAACATCATGGTGGGTGAGCTGCCCCAGGAATTAGAGAATACATCCACCTTGTCCGAGATATACTGAAGCACAAGCATCATCTTATTATCATCAATAAACAGGCCGCCTTCGGGCGAAGACTCCCATTTGACCGGTAGCAGCCTGCAACCCGGAGCGGCTCCTACGGTCAGTGTTCCGTCTACCTCCCCGGCGATCACGCCCGCGCAGGAGGTACCGTGATTATTATCAGGCTGATACATGCGCGACGGATCAGCACCGATGTCTGTTTTCTTCACCAGGGTATCGCGGTTAAAATATCCCCAGCCGGCGAACTTGCCTGTAGAGTCAAAATCATCGTGATCGAGCTTGCATCCGTCGTCGGCCAGGCCGATAACAACATCGGCACTGCCGTAACTATTAAGCAGCAGCCAGGCTTCTTCGCAGCGGCTCGATGAACGCGGATCATAATCTTCCGCCGGTGCAGTGCGGGTGTGCAGGTGCCATTCCAGATTGTAGGAAGGATCTGCAGGCAGGTCAAGGTACTTGGTTACCCGCTGGATAAGGTCATGCTCAGCAATCGCAATTCCGGGTTCTTCCTCGTTGATCTTCACGATCATTTTCACCGGGTTCATACCCGATTGATTGGTGAGCTGAAAAAGAAAGTCGATATCGCTGTACTGCGCCTTGATGATGAGCGCATACTTGTTGATAAATGCCGAAAGCTCGTCCGTATCCGGCTTTTTCTTGAATGTGACCATGATCCGGTCTGTGATCAGGAACTCCTGGTTTGTATCCTGAAGCTGATAGGCATGGTGCGTGGGTGCCAGGGTACGGCTTGCCGACATAACGGAATCAAGCTGATCGGCAGGTACCGTTGCGCGGAACGCCGAGGGCGAAACCTGTTCAAGTTGCTGAACACCCAGGGTAGCAATATTTTCGGGAGACATACGCGCAACAAACTGGTCGGCTTTCTTGTAGAGGGCTACTTTTTTACCATTACGGTAGGTATACACATTGTTTTGATCTGCCATGGCGCTTTTTCGGTTTTGATGTAGAAAATGATCCGGTACTATTTGAACAGAATATCATTCCAGGGGCTCCGGCGGAACAGAGGCAGGCCGGTACTGCATAGTTCAAGATAGGAAGAAAGTAGCCTTTGCACCAGCGTAGGACTACGCTTTCTGACACGGTACTTTACCCATTGCTCTTTTTAAACGTAAAATCAGCTACCGGAAGCTCAGGAGATGTACATGAGGAGTATTTTCATTTTAGTACAAATAGTACTTTACAAGTACCCGCTAATTCTTGCGGGCAATCCCGCAAAAACTGGTAATTACCTGATCAATATATAGTTAAACTAGCTGCAAAAGAGAAAATAGCTTCCCTGCAAACCAGGGCAGTTTTTCACTTTTCAAACAAATAATTCTATGTTAAAATTTGCACGAAGAACGAACCCCTACTAGATTCGTAGAAGTAATTTAGGCAACTGCATAAAGTTATTCAGTAATGTATTCAAGGTGTCTTGCCCGTTTTTTTGCAGCACTACTGGTTGTTTTGGTATACACCGGCACCTGCCTTGCACAACCCGCCAATGCAGTTTATGCAGACAAACAAACCAACGGCGGACAGCAGGCAACGGTGGGTTCATACTCGGTAACGAATCCCGATAATGCCAGAAATACCGCCGGCAATGTCAAACCGAACGACAACTTTGCTTTACTGGATGCAGGCAGCACGCTGGGCATTTCAAAAGCCTGGATACAACTTGAATTTCCAAACGAGATTACCAGCAGTGCTGCGTCGCCGGCTACGGCATACGTCCGCATCAATAATAATAACAATGCACTGACTACGTCCGGTGCAATCACCGTGACGGCCTACGACAAAAACGGCAACGCGGTTGCCCTGGTCAGCAACGAATATGCACCCTACTATACGCCCGACGGGAGTGTTTTTGTGGCCCTCAGCCCCACTGCAAGCTACAAATCCGTGAGGATCACGGTTGCCACATCGGTACTGCTCGGCAGCATCAGTTTGCAGGTTTACTATGCTTTTTACGGCCCGCAGGCTTCCAATGTATCCAACCCCTACCCATTCAGTGTATCCGATTGCGGCAAACCCAATGTTTCCACCAAAGGCAGCTCCGGCGGATTGAACCTGGGGACGTTCGATGTGTCGAATGCCGGCAATGCCATAGATGAAAGCACTTCCACCCGGTCGTCCTTTGTAGCAACCGGATTGTCTCTATTGTCAGGCCACATCAAGCAGACGTTCTTTTTCAATGGACCGTCCAATGCTGCCGATGCAGTGCGGTTTATCCTTTCACAAAGCGGATCTTTCCTTGCCGTCAACCTGGGCAACAGCCTGACTTTACAAGCTTATAATGGTTCCACACTGGTTGGATCGGCCCAGTTGGTGGCCAGCCTGCTGGATGCCGACCTGCTCGGACTTTTGGGCACAAATAATACACAGGCCGCATTTTACTTTTCGCCCAAAGATGCCGTGGGCAATCCGGTCGTATTTGACCGGGTGGAACTCGACCTGAATATCGGCACACTCGGTCTGGCACTGGGATCCAATGGAGTCAACATCCACGACGTTCGCAGGGCGCCGGATGTGCCCAATGCTTCCAATGTAAAAGCATGTACCAACATCGGGACCGCAGCGCTCGCCGCACTGGCGCCCCAGGCCGGGATTGCCGGCATCGGGAGCTTTACCTATCGCTGGTACGATTCCGTGCGATCGGGAACGCTGCTCACCGCTCAGGCCAACTGGACGGCAACAGGCCTCAACACCGCAGGGGAACGCACATACTATGCCGAAATCCAGAAAAGCGGAAGCGGCTGCATTGTCTCTCCCCGGAAAAAAGTGACCGTTACCGTAGTTGCACCGCCCGTTTCTCCGGGTGTGGCACTTACCCCATAATTGTGTCAAATGCATTTCATCAGCAGTTTTCATTTCAGTTACCACTCAATCAAACCGTTTTTATGAAAAAAAGCATCTTTACCATTTTTGCCCTGCTTGCACTGCTTGCATTCAATACCACGTCCAGGGCTGGCACTTACTACGTGGTCAGCGGCGAACCGTTTTCCCTGGCGCCGGCTTCGGGATCTACTTCGTTTTTTCAGTACCTGTGGACACTCGACCCAGGTACAGGACAGGTGATCAGGACACTTGACCAGGCGAGCGGCGGCGTGCTGACGCATACTTTTGGCGATGGAACCGCTACCTCGGCATCTTTGCACAAAATTACCCTTGGTGTACTTACCGCGCTGGACGGCTGCTTGTCCGAAGTTGTGGAGCATACCATCATTGTACTTCCGAAACTGACCGTCAGCATTACAGCTGATAAAGAGAATTTCTGCTCGAATGCTGCCGTTAATTCGAAGCTTACGGCTACGGTGTCCGCAGCTACCGGGCTGGATACCTACGGGGTGACATTATCGCCATTTGCCTGGAAACTGGGCAGCAATGCGGTTGACGGACAAACGTCATCAGTACTGAATGTTACCGCTCCCGGCACCTACTCCGCCCTGGTCACCTACGTGCTTCCAACCACGGGCAGCTTTATTCCGACAGCTTCCAAAATCGCCGGAGCTATTGTGGGAGGTACCAAGCAAATCCTCAACAATCTTCCGCTGCCTACGGCGCCTGCAATTACGCTCAACTAACCTGGCAGTATTCAGAAACCAATTGCTACGCCTACTTTCATGCATTACCTACTGACTGCCTTGTTATTGCTTGTGTCTGGTCTGTCTTTGGGTCAGGCCGGGAGCAGAGAGGTAACCATATGCAGGGAAACCACGCTCCGGCTCACAGCCGCCTCCGCCGGCGCAGCCAGCTACCAATGGTACCGGAACGATGCGCTTGTTGAAACGGAAGCGGGCCCGGAACTGGTTGTGTCGGATGAAGGTACCTATAAGGCATTTGGTGTCAATGCGGATGGATGTGTATCCGACGAGTCGGTGCATATTGTTGTTACGTTCAACAAACCGCTGGCAGTAGCGGATTTTGGCACTGCCATTAAAAATAAACTGACCACGATTGATGTGCTTGCCAATGATGAGTCGACGTGCGCACCCCTAAAACCCGCAACGCTGGCCTTGGACGAGCTACCTGAACATGGCCAGGCAACCGTCTCAGCAGGAAGCATCCTGTTTGATCCCGAGAAGGATTATACCGGGCCGGATGCATTTACCTATATCGTGAGCGACGCCAATGGTGTGGTTTCAACCAGAGGACGGGTATCAATGGACATTGTTTCGAACCCGATGCCGGTAGTACTGTCGTATTTTGATGCAACAAAAAGTGAGTCGGTAACCCGTTTGGCGTGGGGTACCAGTCTGGAAGTAAACAGCGACCATTTCAGCATTGAACGAAGCATTGACGCCAGAACCTGGACCAGTATCGCAATGCTGCCTGCTGTACCGGGAACAACGCCGGTGAGCTACCATTTTACGGACAGCCTTCCGGAGCCGGGAGTGAATTATTACCGCCTCAAAATGACCGACCGGGACAGTAGTTTCACGTACAGCAGCATCCGCTCGGTCTTTTTCCCGGAATTGTCGTGGGCCGAACTTTACCCCAATCCGGTGACCGACATGCTGCATATCGTCATCAGGAATAAAAAAGTGAGCAGGGTCAGAATGATCAGTACCTCGGGTCTGACCTTGTTTTCACAACGTGTCAGTTCATCCGACTTGATGATCAGTATGAAAAACTATGCACTGGGCCAGTATATGTTCCATTTTGAACAAAGCGACGGCGCGGTAAAAGTTTTTAAAATCTTTCACAACTGACAAATCACCCATGATCACATTACACACATGATCGAGCGCAAGCTCCTGCACGAATGCACACTATGTAGTCAGTATATGCTGAATTCCCGGTTCGCAGCCGGGATTTTTCATGGAATGGATTTTGTAAATACCGCCACATCAACAAAACTGAAAACACAATGAAAAGGCTTCAGATATGGATTATTGCCGCATTGCTTGCGGCGCCCGCCCTGACCATGGCGCAAACCAGTTCCCAATCATCCTACCAGAAAAAAACCAGGCGCACCAGCGTCACAAAGGACACCTCCGATGTGTCGGCGATATTGAAAGATACTGTCAACCAGGAAACCGGACCGATCCTGAATGACAATGGTACCGTCAGTTCCTCAGGCACTGTTGATGGCAGCCGCAGCAGCACCGGACGCAAGGATGTGGACTCGACAACTTCCTACTCGGTGAAACGTACCAAAAAAACGATGAAAGCAGAGCGAAAGAATCCGTAAGACTGATATTGCTTCAAAAAAGTAAATCCTACCCGGAATACCGGACAGGATTTACTTTTTAATGATCAACTCAGGACAACATTACTTTTTCTGCTGGGAGAGGAAAGTTACCAGCGAGGCAAGTTCTTGGTATGAAAGCTCATTGGCAAGGCCGGTCGGCATCATGGATGTTTCCATTTCCTTGCGGCTGATAATATCCGACGTTTTAATGGTATTGACCTGTCCGGCAATGTCACGGATCACCAGCTTGTCGGCCGACTCCTGCGATACAAAGCCCATGTACGTTTTGTCTCCTTTTGCCGTGATGAGTACCGACGCAAAACCCTGTGAAATGGATGCATTGGGTTTAAGAATGGATTCGGCAATCTGCTCACGGTTCATGATCGAGCCAATCTGCCCCATAAACGGCCCCTTCATCACTTCACCTTTGCTGATACTGTGGCAGGCTATGCAGCCTTGTTTTGCAAAAAGCGTCCTGCCAACTGCTGCATCACCCGGGATCTTGGCAATTGCGAGCATCACATCCTCAATCGAGGACTCTCCTACCTGGCCTTTTTTGTTTCGTATTTTTTCAAGATCCACTTTTACCTCTTCTTTCGCTACCAATACCGAGTCCCCGCCAAAATCTGCAATTTCCATGCGGTGACGGCTGTTCAGACCGGAATAAAATGCTTTGCCTGCATTGTCGGCCTTGTTCCATTGTTCGGTCAGGAATGTACGGATGGCATCAGACGACTCCCACGTGACAGCCTTGTAATATGGGCCATGGGTATCGGGGCGTGTACTCCACCACCACGATCCATCATAATCTGCTTCCTTTTTGTAAAGACGCGATAAGGTAATCAGGATATCCTTTTTCAGCTTTTCATCCGAAGTTTTGCCATAAGCTGCGATGAGGCCGTTTACAGCTTTCGGATCATGCATGTACCGCAATGCCCACAAGGCAAGGGTTGAATTTTCTGTACCGATCGCATTTACGCAGGCATCCACTGCATTCAGACTTACGAGTGAACGTACTGCAATATGGGGTGCAATGATATCGGGGTTGGGAGTTGCATGAGGACCTTCCACATCTTTGGCCGGTGCCACAAACGACGCCGGAACCTTCACTTTCAGCAGTTCACTGGCAGCCTCTGCCTTTCCCAGCCGGCCCAAACCTATTTCCGCAACCAGCTGCACGCGGGGCGATGCGTCTTTCAAACCATTCAGGAATGGTTCTGAGGGCACTTTATCAATGAAAGTTTTTCTGTCGGCCAGGGCACGCAGCGCAAACTCGCGGACAGCAGCTTCACTACTCAGCTTTACCAGGTTGGAAATACCCGAGGCTCCAGCCACTTGCGCATACGTGTAAATTCCTGCTACCCGCACAGGCAATGCCAGCTTCTGATCGGCTGCTATGGCCCACACTGCTTTTTCCGTCTCTTTGGCCGGGCGCGACAGCAGCTCCTGCTGCGCGGCAAGCCTTGCCACGCCGCTACCCGTTTTCAGGATATTCACCAGCTCCTTCACCGAAGCTTTCGGCAGGTTTGCAAAAGGCTTGTACTTCCAGCTTTTGGGAACCGCCCGCACGACAAAGCCTTTTCCGGGATCTCCGGAGTAACCTGCACCATCCCAGGCCGACAGAAACATCCGTCCCGAAGCGTCAACATCGAGGTCCGTGATCTGCGAAAGCTTGATAAATTCTTCTTCTTTCTGCTTGAAAGTCGGGCCGTCGGAAGTAACGCAGTGAATGTAAAGCTGACTTCTTCCCCAGTCGGCCATCATCGGTACATTGTTAAACTGTGCAGGCCAGGTAGGATCGTCCATAAACAATGCACCCGTGCCCGAGCCGCCCCCAAGGTCCACCAGTGCGGGGATAATTTCATCCGTAAAATGCTGGAAAAGAACCGGGTACCCATATTCTCCCGACTGGATCTGGTTGCTGAAACGAATGTTCCAGCCACCGCCATCATTGGTATTACCACGTGTGAAAATGTTCATATACGGGTCGATCGCCACATCGTAAATGTTGCGCATCCCATGCGTGTACACTTCCATCTCGGTACCGTCAGGCCGTACCCGCACAATGCCGCCACCGAGTTGCGTCAGCGTCTTTCCGGAGCGGTCTACCGCACCATGAAAACCGAAATCGCCTACTGCGATGTAAATCCACCCGTCAATGCCCATCCGGATCCCGTTGGTAGCATGGTCGGTACCGCGGGATTGCAGGAACTTGGGCGAGCTCAGATGCTGGATCAAAGGTTTGGAAGGTCCATCGGCCACACCATCCCGGTTTTTATCCTCAAAAACCACCAGGTCCATACCCGAAGCCTTGCCCGTTTCTTTTGAAAAAACGGTGTGCATCACGTAAACCTGGTCGCCCATCGCGATAATACCTCTCGGATCATCGGCCATAGCGAAAGTGGTATGCTTATCAAGCTTGCCGTCATTGTCCGAGTCCACCAGCCTGATGATCTTGCCTTTACCCGGCTCTTTGCCGAGCGAACCGATCATATCCACACCTACAAATACTTCGCCGCCCGCCGATACTGCGAGGCAGGCCGGGCTGGGCGTAATATCAGAGCCTGCAAAGTGCGTGATATCCAGCTCCTGGGGCCAGCTGGTTGCATTTCTGAGGGTATCCCTGCTTACGGTAACAGCATGATCCCCGGGCAATGGGGTATTGTTCGTGTGCCAAAAGAAAATAAGCAGCGCCGAGAGGATGCTGAAAGAAATTTTAAACATACTGCAATGAAAATGGAATGTTAGGAGATTGAAGATGGGCAAAACACCATCATGAAACGATTTTTACAGCCTGGCGGGCGATGAGCACCCATTTGCCGGATTGCTTCTGCCACACCTGAAGTACTTTCAGATTGGCGGTACCCAGATCCTTTCCGGCATCGTGCGTTGTTGCTTTGAAAACATGCCGTACGATGGCCGCGTCACCGGTTACTGTGATGGTCTGCTCGGTTTGCTCAATGCTTTCAAAATTGAATTTTCCGCTGATCAGGGAGGCGGCGAATACTTGCTGATCCTCTACCAGGCCATTGGAGTGCCCGTAGCTCAATGCTTTGGAAGTTGCTGCATTCAGGTCGGCTTCCTTGGGATCGATGAGCAGCTTACGGAAGTTTTCAACCGCAGCAGCTACCGCTGCCTCTTCTTTGGACTGGGCAAATGAACTCACTGTAACTGCCATAAGTATGATCATTGAAACGATTAAGCGCGGGAAAACAGTTTGACGGCTCATAGGATAAGGATTAGATTTTACAGATATTGACAATGGTAAAATTAAATGATCCGCGTGCAGAACCTATCATTTACACAGAAAGAAATAGTATTTTTTCAAACACGCACGATTATCCGCATCAATGTAAAATGCGGACTGGTACTATCCATTACCTGGAAAAAAGTGCGCTTGCCTGCCTCGTTCTGCCAGGAAATAAGATGGAAGATTGATGGAAAAAGATTTTGGGAGAGCTGCTTAGCTGATATCCTGAAGAAAAACAATCTTACCGTCTTTGAAACGAAAAACCGATTTGCCATGCATTTCAATGCTGTCACCGGCCTTTAATCCGTTCGGAAGCGCGGTTGCGAGTACACCTTTATAGGCAATACCCACCTCCGCCAGATCGTCTTTGAAGGTAAGCCCGGTCACGGTCTGCGTTCTTTGGCTGAAAAGCGTTGCGGCAAGTTGTGCCTGCTTTTTAAGCGCTTCCAAACCCTCGGTTGCCAGATTGATTTCGCCTGCGGATATATTTTCAAAACGTACATGATTGTCCATATCCGCCAGCATGCCGCTGATGTCGAAACGGTTATAGGCTTCAATGTATCGTGCTATGATTTGCGTGTACTTGTCGTAATCTGCTTGCATCGGCTTGCGGGATAGTCGGTCCAAATATAGTATTTCCGACGAAAATGCGGCACTACTGCATTACAGCAGCTCTTCCAGCTCCACAACCCTGGGCGTACGGGTGAGCAGATGGATAATCAGCCACGCGACCAGGTAGGTAAAGCCGCAGATCGTAAAAATGATATTGTAGCCCGCCTGGATGTTGCCGGCGGCCTTGTAGGTATCCAGCAGGCTCCCGATCAGGATCGGAAAAAGGATACCGCCCACTGCCCCTGCCATGCCGCCGATGCCTACAACGGAACTCACAGCCTGCTTCGGGAACAAATCCGATGGGAGTGTGAACACGTTGGTAGCCCATGCCTGGTGAAGGGCCACCGCCACACTGATCAAGCCCACCGCCATCCACACACCGGTCGCAAACTGGATCAGGATCACCGATAATTCCAGGAAAGCAAATGCCAGCAGTACCGTTTTACGCGCTTTCAGGGTGGGCCAGCCTCTTTTGATCAGCCAGGAGGAAAGGTAACCTCCGCCGATACTCCCCACGGTGGTCGCCGTGTAGATCAGCATCAGTTCCAGACTCGGCTTTTTCAGGTCCAGGTTAAATGTTGAGGCAAAATAGGAAGGCAGCCAGAAAAGGAAGAACCAGTAAATAGGGTCGATGAGGCCCTTGCCTGTGATATAGGCCCAGGTTTGCGAAAATGTAAAAAGCCGCGCCCACTTCACGGGCTGGCGCTCGGGGTCGTGCTCGTCCTGATCCTGCCCGCTGGCAATATAATGCAGCTCTGCATCGCTCAGGCGCTTCTGGCGGGCGGGTATGTCGTAAAAAATCATCCAGAATAACAGCCACACAAATCCAAGCGCACCGGTGATCCAGAATACCTCCTGCCATCCATACCGGCTCAAAATCCAGGGCACCAGGAGCAAGGCCACGACCACGCCCACACTGGTACCCGCGTTGAACAATCCGGTTGCCAGCGCGCGCTCTTTCCTGGGAAACCACTCCGCTACCGTTTTCACCGCGGCCGGGTAATTTCCTGCCTCACCCAGCCCGAGCCCCACGCGTGCCAGCCCAAAACCGAATGCACTCCGTGCCACCGCATGCAGCATTCCTGCGACACTCCAGAACACGATGGTAAATGCATAGCCCAGCCTGGTACCGATCTTGTCAATGAGCCAGCCGAAAACAAGTAATCCCACCGCATAGGCAGCTGTAAATGCCATCACAATGCGCGCAAAATCCGTTTCGGTCCAGCTGAACTCCTTTTCCAGGATCGGCTTCAGCAACCCGATGATCTGCCGGTCGAGGTAGTTGATCGTTGTAGCCAGAAAAAGTAACAGAACGATGATCCAGCGGTAGTGATTGATCTTGCCCATTTAAATGGAAAGTTTTTGTACAAACCGTGAAAAATGCGCTTTCAGACCCGCCCAGTCCTTTTCCTGTATTATTTTCTTGTCAAAAAGCTGGCTGCCGATTCCCAGTCCGTTAGCGCCCGCCTTCAGAAAGTCGGACATATTTTCAAGACTGACGCCGCCCGTCGGAAGGAGTTTCAGCTGGTTCATGGGTGCTTTCAGGTCTTTGATGTACTCCGGCCCCAGCGAAGTGGCAGGATATATTTTGACCATGGAAGCGCCCATCGTCCAGGCATTGTAAATCTCGGAAGGGGTAAATGCGCCCGGGAAAACAGGAATGCCTTTTTTTACGCAGGATTTGATCACCTTTTTACTGATGACGGGCGTGACGATAAATTGTGCGCCGGCATCCAGGGCATCGTTCAGGTCGTCTTTGGTACAAACAGTACCTGCACCAATGTTCAGTCCTTCCCCTTCCTCTTCCAGTGCATAGGCAATCATATCGGCAGCGCCGGGTGTGTTCATCGTAATTTCGACCGTAGTCAGCCCGGCTTCCCGGTAAATGGGCAGAATACGTTTTACGTCCTCAAAAGACACGTTCCGGATAATACCGACCAGCGGTGCCTGCTCAAAAAGCGACCAGGAAAATGAATGCTCACTCATATACTTGTTTTGTTCAATGTGATACGCTGATGTTCAAAAATGCGGATATGACCGTAAACCGCGGCCTGGTCCGACAACTCCGGAGCGATTACGCGCGTCCGGCCAGCCAGCCCGAGTGTCCGGATCGCCTGCCGGTATGGGGCCGACAGATTTTCGCCCCCGCAAAGCACCACCTGGTTGTGCGCTTCACCGGTCAGTTCGCGGAGTTCCGCGCCGATGAGCAGGCCGCTGAGGTACATCGCATTTTGTTTTTTACTTAGTAAACCAAAAAGCTGCCTGGTTCTTACTGTAAAAAGTGCATGTAAAATAGGGCTCTTCCCGCTTTCCACCACACCCAGCCTGAAAGCATCCCACAATTCAGGCGTATACTCATCGGGCTTGCTGAGGATTACAGAGTCCTTCAGAATGCTGCCGCTCACCATCAGATTGAATAGCTCGCCCGTCATGAATGTCTTGAAACCTGCCATTTTACCCTCCTGTACGTACAGGTGCTTGGAGTGTGTTCCGGGAAAAACAAAAGTGGTTTTTACATCCTCATCCACCCCGGCGAGTTCGTATAACCCGATAAGCTGTGTTTCTTCACCCCGCATCACATCGTCGCTGCTCCGTACACCCGAAACCAGCAGTATCTCGTACGGAAAAGCAGCAGAAGTGCCCAGGTACCGTACCAGCATACCGCTTGAATCCAATGCAAAAGGCACTTCTGCATACGGCAGTTCAAGCATACCGATGGATGAAGACGCCATTCCCGACACCACAACCGGAATGTTCGTCAGGTCAAACCCGGACCGGCCTCCAAGCTCGCTGATGCTGCGGAGCAACATTCCCCTGAAAAAATCTTCCCGGCTTACTCCTCCTCCACCCGCCTGCCATTCATTGAAGGTACTGCTCACCCCTTTTCCCGACATCACTTCACCCACACAGGCGCGGCTCCTGACATCGACCAGCCTCAGGCGGAAGGAGGTCGTGCCCCAGTCACAGCTCAACAGATACTTGCTCATATTCCGGTTCGTTTTGGGCAGGATGAGGATTGATGTTCTCCCGCTGATATCTGATCACTTACGGCAAGGCGAACGCGACGTATTTTCCGCCTGATTTGAGCCCGTACCGCGTGCCTCCTGCGGCAATCACCACATACTGCCGGCCGCTGGCCATGTAGGTAATGGGTGTTGCAAATCCCCCTGCAGGCAGCTGGTACTCCCATACGATCTTTCCAGTCCTGGTGTCGAAAGCGCGCATTTTTTCGTCATAAGTGGCTGCTATAAACAGCAGCCCGCCTGCCGTGACGACGGGCCCGCCATGATTTTCGGTACCCGTAGCCGGCACACCTTTCCTGCTCAGCTCAGGATACTCGCCAAGCGGCACCTTCCAGAGATACTCTCCGGTGTTGAGGTCCACTGCATTGAGCGTACCCCAGGGTGGCTTGATGGCCGGGTAATTGTCCTGATCGCGAAACTGCACATTCCCGTTATTGATATAAGGAGGCATATAGGGGAAGGCAGCATTATTTACCGGACCGGTTTGAGCTGTTTGTGCATGTACATCGCCGGGCGCCGGCTTGTTTTCCATATGGAGTAAAAACCCGATGATCGCCTGCCTGTCTTCCTTTGCAATATGCTGGAACGATGGCATCCGGCCGCGGCCTGTTTCCAGCAATGCGCTGATTTGCTCACGGCTCATGCGCTTGCCGATGTCTTTCAAAACCGGGTAAGCCTGCGAGGCCGTACTGGCGCCGCTTTTGCTGTCGGTAGCATGGCAGGCCGCGCAGTTGGTATTAAAAAGTACGTGTCCCCTGGATGCAGTCTGACCTTCGGCCTTCTCCCGGCTGTCGCGCATTTTGAGCCACCAGAGCATGTTGTTTCCATTGACATACATGATACCACCCGGGTCCGCCGCTGTGCCGCCCCACTCCGCACCTCCGCCGATACCATACAACAAGCCTCCTGTAAGGCTTGGAGGCAGGTTTTTAGGTCCTTTTGTACTGTTGGCAAACCGGTCCGACACATAGGCATGGGCCTCAGGCGTACGCGTGGTGATTTCCGCTTCCGTCAGGTTTTGTTTGGCAAAAGGTGCTGGCTTCACCGGCACGGGCTGTGTAGGCCAGGGATGCTCGCCGGGTAAGGCACCGGCTGTGGGTGCGGGTACTTCTTTGATGGGAAAAAGCGGCTTACCCGTATCGCGGTCAAATACAAAAATATACCCGTCCTTGGTCGCCTGGGCCACTGCATCAATGCTTTTTCCCTGGTGCTTCACCGTGATGAGGTTGGGCGGACACGGAATATCACGGTCCCAGAGATCATGGTGGACGGTTTGGAAATGCCAGATTCTTTTGCCTGTCCCCGCATCCAGGGCGATTACACAGTTCGCAAACAGATTGGTACCCTTGCGTGCCCCTCCGTAAAAATCAACTGAAGGTGAGCCAGTACCCAGGAAAACCATTCCCCTTTTTTCGTCCAGTACCATTCCGGCCCAGCAGTTGGCACCACCCAGCTTCCTGTACGAGTCTTCCGACCAGGTTTCGTACCCGTACTCCCCCGGCAGCGGAATGGTCCTGAAAACCCAGGCCAGCTTTCCGGTACGCACATCAAATGCCCTGATATGCCCGGGCAATGCATCTCCTCCCTCGGAAACGGACGAGCCAGTAATGAACAGATCTTTGTAAACCACTCCCGGCGTCGTGTTCCGGATGTTGAAGTTATCCAGGTTGTAGCCGTATGTTTTTTCATCTCCCAGACCTTCGTGGAAATCGACTTCCCCGTTTTTACCAAAAGAAGAAATCAGCTTGCCGGTTTCGGCATTGACCGCATACAGGGCAGCGCCGGCAGTGTACAAGATACGCTTGTCGGCACCGTCGGACCAGTAAGTAACTCCCCTGACCGGATGCAGCCGCGGCCGCTTTCCTTCAAACGGATCGAATTTCCAGAGCTCTTTCCCGGTGGCAGCATCGGCAGCGAAAAGTTTCAGGTATGGGGTAGTACCATACATAATACCGTTCACGACAATCGGCTGGCACTGCATATCCATTCCCCGCTCCGACGGGTCCTTGTTTTCACCCGTGTCGTAAGTCCAGGCAAGTTTAAGGTTCTGAACGTTCGTACGGTTAATCTGCGTAAGCGGCGAGTAACGGTTGCCTGCATGGTTGCCCCCATACACCGGCCAGTCTGTGTCTTCACGCTCCGACTGACGGAAAGTCGTCCCGAGGGCACCGGCCAGCAGCAGCAGGGCGAGCAGTGTGGTCGTTTTATTCATTGGATCGATGTTGTAATTGCATTCAATTTCCGCGGGTAGCTACCGGTACGGCTATGCCCCTGTGCATACTGCCGAACAGGCGTGCAGCAGTAACACAGGGGCTTGGCATTTGTACTATAAGTTGGGATTCAGGGAAGTATCCGAATAAGGCAGTGGCAACCAGTAATTGGCCTTGGTGATAGCGCGGATGGGTTGCAAGTCGTCAGGACTTTTATTTGCATTGGCTTCCTCAACTTTTTCCAATCTTACCAGATCAAACCACCGTGTTCTTTCGCAGGCAAACTCCCATGCACGTTCCTGCACCACCTCGTCGGCAAACTGGGCGGCGCTCAGGCCATCGGCTGATGATAATGCCTTGGTTCCCGCGGCACGTCCTCTGAGGCGAATGGCATTCAATGCATCGTAGGCAGCCTGATCAGGCCCGGCGGCACGTGCTTTGGCCTCGGCATAAATGGTCAGCACGTGCGCATACCGCATCATCACCGACGGCAATGACGCCTGGTACGTTGAAATATCTCCCTTGATGTACCACTTTTTATAGTAGGGATGCTTTGTCAGGCTGCGCTGCCATGGAATTTTTGCACCTGACAATCCGAACTCAGTCCTGAAAGTAGCATCCTTCCGCGGACCTGCCGGAAATGCATTGAAGAAGTTGAGCTCTGCATACATATCATCCCAGCCGCCCTCTTCCCCGGGCATGGTCGTCAACCCATACGTCGAATTTCCCGAGTCGCCGCTGGTAAATCCATTGATCTGAAACACCGCTTCGGCAGTTCCCGTGGAAGCCGGGTCGTTTTCAAAAACAGCAGCAAATGTGGGCAGCAGCTGAAAGCCGTAAGCAGCATGGTTATCGATTACTTCCTTGGCCTTTGCGGCAGCGAGCCCGTACTTGTCGGCCTGCTTCAATGGCCAGCCCGCCATGGTCAGGTACACATCTGCCAGGTATGCCTTGGCCGAACCTTTGTTGGGCCGGCCCGGATCGCGCTTGGTATCGGGGAGGTTGGTTTCGGCCACTTTCAGGTCAGCCACGATCAGGTCGTACACCTGCTGCGGCGTCGATTTGCTTATTTGCAGCAAGTCGGCGGAGTACTCGCCGGCCAGTACCAGCGGGATATTTCCCCAGAAACGCGTAAGCCAGTAATAGGAAAATGCGCGTATAAAGTGCGCCTCGCCTACGATGACCGCGATGGATGCCGCATCTCCGGTCGTCTTTTCCCAGTTATTGATCACATTGTTGGCGCCCTGTATGGCCTTGTAGCAACCGTTGTATACAGCATTGGACCGCTGGTTGGTGGTGGATACGTTAAACTGGTCGAATTCCCGCCAGTCGGCCTTGTTGCTGGCCGGGTGCGTGGTCACATCGTCGCTGCCGAGGGTGGCGGCATTGGCCGAAGGATGCAGAAAACCCATCGACCACTGCGCTCCCAGACCCTTGTAAGCGCCTGTCAGTGCTGATTCGAGACCTGCCTGGGTGGCAAGTACATTTTCTCCGTAAAGCAGCCCGGTAGTATCTTCTTCCAGGTAATCCTTACAGCCCGCGCCCGTCAGGAGCGACAATGCGAGTATGAGTATGTTGATCTTTTTCATTGGATTTGATTGTTGTCGCGGGATTGGCTGCCGGCGATCGGCTTCTGGCTTTCCGCTTTGTATATTTTGTTTAAATGCTTCTTGAACCTGTAAATCCCGGTGCTGAAAACCGGCGCAAGTATGCCCTCTCAAAATCCCAGGTTCAGCCCCAGCGTGAAAACTTTTGCATTCGGATATGAGCCCCGGTCAATGCCGATGGCCGTGTCGGTGCCCGAGCCTACATTGCTTGATTCGGGATCCGGGCCGGAGTATTTGGTGATGGTAAACAGGTTGGTAGCGCTGGCGAAGATGCGAACAGTTGCCTTACCGCTCAACAGCGAGCCCGGGAAGTTATAAGCAAGCGACACATTTTTGAGCCTTACAAAGCTTCCGTTTTCGAGGAACCGGCTTGACTGGGTAAAAGGCTGGTATGTTTTGGTAAATGCAGGAATGTCCGAATCTTCATTGCCCGGCCGGTAGTAGTCGCGGATCTCGGTCAGCAGGAACTGCCTGGCTTCTCCCGAGCCCGACATGGCGCCTGCGCGGGTATAATTCAGTTTATCCACACCAAAAACACCGTTGACAAACACATTCAGCGTGAAGCCGCTGTAAGTAAATGTATTGTTCCACCCTCCGGTAACTTTGGGAAAAGCATGACCGATGATCTGAAAATCGTCTGTGGTGATACTGTTGTCCCCATTGATATCCTCATAATGGGGGTCACCCGGCACGCGTCCCTGGCGGGCAGCTATGTCTGCCTCATCAGGCTTGAAGGTACCCAGGTATTTGAGTCCCCAGTAAGAGCCCAGCGGCTGACCTGGCATCAGCATAAATTCATTCGTGATAGACATCCCGCCGCCTGCCCCGGTTCCGGTACCGATGCGCGGAAGTCCGCCAAGGTCCATTACACGGTTTTTCAGCGTCGAAAAGTTCAGGTTGGTTTCCCATGTAAACCTTTTACCCTGGACCGGTGTACCACCCACCGCAAATTCAAAACCCTTGTTCTCGATCTCTCCGATGTTGCGTGTCTGGGTACCGCCGCCTGCATAGTTCGGGATGGATACGTTCAGCAGCAGGTCCCGGGTGTTTTTATGGAAATAATCGGCTTCCAGGTGAATACGGCCGTTCAGAAATTCCATTTCCACCCCTGCATCGCTCTGGCTGGTGGTTTCCCATTTCAGGTCGGAGTTACCCGCATTGCCCTGGATCACACCGGCCGTGATGCTGTTGTTGTTGAATGATACGTAAGTCGTATTGTACAGCGACAGGGTTGCATACGGATTGATTGCCTGGCTGCCCGTAAGTCCCCAGCTCCCGCGCAGTTTCAGGTTGCTGAATACATTCAGGTTTTTGATAAACGCTTCCTCCGAAAGCCGCCAGCCCACTGCCACCGACGGGAACACGCTGTACCGATTGTCAGCACTGAACTTGGACGATCCGTCCCGGCGTACCGCAGCAGTCAGCAGGTATTTGTCTTTGAATGCATAATTCACCCGGCCAAGCAGTGACAACAGGGTCCATTTCTGGAAACCGGAAGAAACCGATGCGGCCGAGTTACCGCCGATATTATCGTAGCCCAGCTGCGGAAAGCGCAGCCCGGTGGCATTGGCAGTAAAGTTTTTGTTGGTATACTGCTGGGTTTCAAGCACCGCCACTGCATTGATCGAATGGTCGCCGAGCTGCACATTGTAGTTCAGACTGTTGGTATTCTGCAGTGTGACGGCATCGGACGAGTACCGGGATGCATTGGGAACATTGTTGGCAATCCGCGGACCGTTGAAGTTGCTGTTCTGCTGATCCAGGTAGTTGATCGCATACTGAAGATCCAGGCTCAGGCCCTTCACCGGAAGCTGGTAGTTTAATCCGCCGATTGCATTGATGTTCATTCTGGCAAGATCATTGGACCGATCGTACAGGTTGTCGAGCGGACTGCGCGATACCGACCCGATCGGATCGGCAAAGGTTGGCAGGCCGTCTGCCCCATAGGCAGGCGTGGTGGGGGCCCATTGCAGGGCTTCAATCAGCGCACCGCCGCCGTCGGTATTGTGATTTTTGGAATAAGCACCCGAAAGATTGAACCGGAATGCCAGCTTGTTACTAACCTGGGTGTTCAGGTTGGTACGAAAAACGTAGCGCTTGAAATTACTGTTTTCTACGATTCCATTCTGTTTTACGTAATTACCTGAAATCATGAAAGTAGTTTTGTCGCCACCGCCGGTTACGGTGAGCTGCTGCTGGGTACCACTGCCCCTCCGGTACACCAGGTCCTGCCAGTCGGTTCCGCCATTGGCTTTGTAGCCCGAAATCTGGGCGTCGGTATACGGAGGCGTAGAGCCTGTTGCAAGCGCCCGTGCATTCACGATCTCTGCAAATTCACCCGCAGGCAGCAGGTCAAATGTTTTGATCACATTGGAAAAGCTTCCCTGCCCCTCGTAAGTTACCTTGATCCCCTTATTTCCTTTCTTGGTGGTAATAATGATGACCCCGTTTGCACCCCGGCTTCCATAGATGGAAGTCGACGCAGCGTCTTTCAATACCTGCAGAGAGGCGATATCCGCGGGATTGAGCAGGCTGTAATCTGCGCCAATGTAGCCGTCGATCACATACAGCGGATCATTGTTGCCAAGTACCGAGTTCGCACCCCGCACACGGATTTTGGAATCACCCCCCGGCGAACCATTTGACTGGGTCACCTGCACACCGGTCGCCCGTCCCTGCAATACTTGATCAAGGCGGGTCACAGGCTGCTGTGAAAACTCCTTGGTCGATATGACAGCCAGTGAGCCGGTTACGTCAGTTTTGCGCTGCGTTCCGTACCCTACCACCACCACTTCGCCCAGGCTGCGTGAGGTCTGCATTAGTTTCACCTCAATCGTGCTCCGGTTGCTGATCGCAATGGTTTGACTTTCGTACCCGATAAATGAAAATACGAGGGAGCCGCTCGCAGGAGCACTGATCGTAAAATTTCCGTCGGCATCCGAAACGGTCCCCTGCGAGGTACCGCTCAGCAAAATGTTCACGCCCGGGAGGGCTGCATTATCCTGGTCTGTGACCTTTCCTGTCACCGTGCTGTTCTGGGCAAAAGCCAGCGTACTGCCCAGCAGCAGGTGAAACAACATTACTTCCCACACTTTTTTCATAGCATTTCCTGATGTATTTATTGGTATAAAAAAGAATCAAATACTTGCTTACCAGTCCACAACCGACCCGTCGAGCGCATTGTACGACTCCGGGTTTTTCCAGTCGTGGCCTATCTTATCCTTCATCTGGTCTTCGTCCAGCTCAATGCCCAGTCCGGGCTTCACAGGTACCATTACGGTTCCGTCTTTTTGTAGCTTAAATGGTTCTTTCAGATAGCCTTCACCCAGGGTTACCTGCTCCTGTACAAGAAAATTGGGTACGCTGGCTGCGAGCTGAATGCCGGTAGCCAGTGAAATAGGACCCATCGGATTGTGCGGCGCAATGGGTACATAGTAGGCTTCTGCCATGCCCGCAATCAGCCGGCCTTCGGTGATGCCGCCGGCGTGGCAGAGATCGGGCTGAACAATGCTTGCAGCTCCTTTTTCGAGGATCTCGCGAAAGCCCCATTTGGTAAAAATCCGCTCGCCGGTCGCAATGGGCAGGTGGGTGCCGCGGGCAATATCAACCAGCGTATCCACATTCTGCGCCTGGCAGGGTTCTTCAATAAACATAGGCTGAAACTGTTCAAGCTCTTTGATCAGCACCTTGGAGGTTTGCTGGGGCACCGACCCATGAAAGTCGATGGCAATGTCCATATCGGGACCGCCGGCTTCCCGGAGTGAAGCAAAGTTGTCCGCAGCATATCTGATAAATGAGGGGTTTTCAACAATGTTGGCAGGGTTCTTCCTGGCAACTCCGGTTTTAATAACGGTGTAGCCTTCGGCCTTCCGCTTTTTCATTTCCTCTGCATTGGAGGCCCGGCCATATACCCGCACCCGGTCGCGGGTAGGACCGCCCAGAAGTTCGTATATCGGTACGTTGAGGAGCTTGCCTTTGATATCCCAGAGCGCCTGATCAATCCCGCTGAGGGCACTCGTCAGGATGGGGCCGCCCCGGTAAAATGCATGGCGATAAATGGCCTGCCAGTGATGTACAACCGCCCTCGGGTCCTTTCCCAGCAGGTACGGCTCCACTTCCTTGATCGCCGTCTGAATGGTCAGGGCACGGCCTTCCAGCAGGGGTTCGCCAAGGCCCACAATGCCGGCATCGGTGTGGATTTTCAGGAATATCCACCGGGGTTTAACCAGGAAAGTTTCGAGCTTCGTGATCTTTACTTTGCCGTATTCCCTGAAAGGTTGCGGAGGCGCAGCATAGGAGTTTTTGGGCAGCAGCATGGTACCCGCAGCCGCAATACCCAGCACAGATTCAATGGCTGAGCGGCGGGACATTTTGGTTTGTTTCATGGTAAAGGTTCAGGTTTGATGGTCCGGGTCAGCGGGCCTGGTTCAGGTTGGTACATGTGGCTCCTGCACCCTGGCGGCAGCCCTTTGTCCGCTCTGCACCGGCACTGTTACCAATTATGAATAGATCCGTCCGGCGCTTTCAGGATCGGATGCGGGAACTTGGTTTTTTCTTTCACTTCCAAGACGAACGTCGCCTTTTTGGGATCGAACCTGACGCCCAGTCCCGGCGCATCGTTCAGGTACAGTTTGCCATTTTTGAAGTTGATAAAATCCTCGTTGAAGTACGGGGGACGCTCGGGCTCGCCTCCTCCAAGTTCCATGAGCGCCCGGGCAGGACTGCTGGAACCCAGTACATGCACCAGTGTGGCCGTGGCCAGCGGACCCGTGAAGTGCGGGATCATGCCTACGTAGTGGGTCTCGCACATGGATGCGAGCTTTTTGAACTCGCTGATTCCGCCGGTATTGGGCAGGGTAAAGCGGGTATAGTCGATGAGGCGGTTTTCGATCAGTTCGTTGGTATCCCAGCGGTCGCCGAACTGCTCCCCAACCGCAATCGGCACCTTGGTCATGGTACGTACCGTTTTGTACACCCCCGGGTTTTCAGAGCGGATAATGTCCTCCACGAAGTAGGGTTCAAGGGGTTCCAGCGCATTGCAGATTTTCAGCCCGTCGGTCATATCGAACCGGGTATGCAGGTCTATCGCCCACTTGCCGCCGCCACCTACGGCTTCGTCAATACGTTTGCAGAAATCAATCGTCTTTTTAACATTATCGTAAAAATCAAAAGGCTCGTCCCCGTTGCCTCCGGTAGGGCCAATGCGGTAAGCCCTGAGCCCGGCTTCAATGCAGTCCCTGGCGCGCTCCTCCTCGGTTTTGCCTTTGGAAGCTTTAAAGCCGGTGGCATAGCATTCTACATAGTCACGGGTAGCGCCGCCGAGCAGCTCGTACACCGGCACGTTCAATGCCTTGCCTTTGATGTCCCACAATGCCATTTCGAGCGCGCCGAGCGCATGCAGCTTCTCCCGGCCCGGCGGGTAAAACATGCCGCGGTATATATTCTGCCAGATGTGCTCGATCCGGAACGGGTCTTCCCCGATCATCATTTGCGCACACTGCTCAATCATATCCTTGCTGCCTCCTTCGCCTATGCCGCTGATCCCGCCGTCTGTCTCGATCTCCACGATACCCCGCGCCTGGTTGAAGAGCGGCTTGTTGTACCCCGGAGCGGCATAGTACCGGATTTTGGTAATCTTCATTTTAGAAGCCAGGCCAGCCTTTGCGGCAGGGATCCCTGCCACGACTGCCGCGGCTCCCACGATCGTATTTCGTAAAAACTCCCTTCTTTCCATGTATCAGTTTCTGGTTTGCAACTCGATTTGTATTCAGGAAAACTTCATTCAAAAGCACTGCATGACGGCCCTGCTCCGGTATTTTCAGCTTAGTCCTGACGGGTGCAGCTTGTCACGATGTCAGGTTAACCGTTTAAGCATTGGTATAAAAATTCAGGATGACCACATTGATTTTGTCATGGACGAATCACGGGCGATCAGCTTTGCTTCCATCAGGATCTGCTTCATGCCTTCTTCCGGGTTTTTGAGTTTTTTTAGCAGGTACTCGACGGACGTTTTGCCCAGCATTTCCAGAGGCTGGCGCAGGTAGGTAATGGGACAGTAGTACAGGTCAAAAACTTCCGCCTGTCCGAAGCTGACAATCGCCAGGTCGGAAGGTACTTTCAGACGCAGCTCATTAATATACTTCAAACCATTGATGGCCAGCCCGTAAGTAGCGAAGATCAATGCCTCCACCCGATGATCCAGGGCCAGCACTTCGTCTATCGCAACTTTTACCTCCTGCTCCATGGTTTCAAACTTTACCTCTTTCAGCCAGCTTGGATTGAAGTCGATCCGGTGGTCGGCGAGCGCATGCCGGTACCCGCGGATGCGCTCCACCATGTGGTACATTTCGGATTTATAGGCGATCAGTCCCACGCGCTCGTACCCGCCCCGGATGAGGTGGATGCCGGCATCGTAGGAAGCCTTGAAGTTGTTGGTGGCTACAAAGTCGGTTTGTATATCGGGAAAATGCCGGTCAAGCAGCACAAAAGGCAGGCTACGCTCTTTCAGGTAATGTACCTGGTTTTCAGAACCCTCGCAGGAAACAATGATGAATCCATCGACCTGCCTGTTGATAAGTACATTGAGCAGGTCCCAGGATTTATCCGCATTTTCATCACAGCTCCCGATGATCACCGTGTACCCGTTTTGTTTGGCCTCGTCCTCAACCACGCGCGCAATGTTGGCAAAAAAAGGATTGGAAATATCCGCAATGATCAGCCCGATGGTATGCGTGCGGCCGCTGCGCAGACTTTTGGCGAGGTGATTGGGCTGGTAGTTGAGCTCCCGGGCAATCTCACGGATCTTGCGGGCGATGGTTTCCCCCACCCGGGTCTCCTTTTCCTTCCCGTTCAGGACATAGGAAACCAGGGCGGTAGAAACGCCGGCTTTTTGGGCTATGTCTTTGAGGGAAACCTTTTTCATGGGCGGATGATCGTACCATCGAACTTGCGTACCTGCCAGTTGGACTTGGTGGTAATGGGATACTTGGCAGCTTCCTTTTCATTGATGTCCACACCAATGCCCGGTGATTCGTTCAGGTGCATATAGCCATTTTTCATCGTTGGGCAGCCCGAAAAAATTTCAAGCGTTTTGTCGTTGAAAGACACTGCCTCCTGAATTCCGAAGTTCCATACGGCCATATCAATGTGCGCGTGGGCAGCGTGGCCGACGGGCGACACGTCCCCGGGACCATGCCAGGCCGTACGGATGTTGAACCACTCTCCCAGCCTGGCAACCTTCATCGCCGGGGTAATGCCGCCGATCTGTGAAACGTGAATGCGGATGTAGTCGAACCATTGATTAACCATTGGTTCCAGGAATTCATTGATGTTGTTGAAAAGCTCGCCCATGGCGATAGGCACCGAGGTAACCTGGCGCAGCTGTTTGAACCATTTCATATTTTCAGGTGAAAACGGATCTTCAATAAAGAAGGGATTGTATTCTTCCAGCTTCTTGATCATGTTGATCGAATTCATGGGCTGTACCCGCTCGTGAATGTCGTGGAGCAGCTCTATTTCTTCACCGCAACTTTTTCGTACAGCTGCAAACAGCTTGGGAATGGCTTTGAGGTAGGTATTTTCATTCATGAAATTATCGCTTTCACCTCCAAAGCCGGCACCGCGGAAATCGGGTTTTTCAATGGTACTGCCTACCGCGCCATAGCCGCCCTGCTGAATGCGGATAAACTTGAAACCGCGCTCCATGATGCCTTTGACGCTCTCGACGGTTTCTTCGGGCGAGTTACCATTGGCGTGCGTGTAGCAGGGTACTGCAAACCGTACTTTCCCGCCCAGCAGCTGGTGGAGCGGCATGCCCGCACGTTTTCCCTTGATATCCCACAATGCCTGATCAAGGCCGCTGAGCGCATTGTTCAGTACCGGTCCATTGCGCCAGTAGGAGCTCACGTAAGCCGACTGCCACATATCCTCGATATTGTCCACATCTTTACCCGCACAAAATTCATTGAGGTAAGTGTTAATAGCGACTATTACGACTTCGGCGCGCTGGGTGAACGTGGCGCATCCCAGTCCGTAGAGGCCGGGCTCGGTAGTCTCCACTTTCACAACGATCAGATTGGACCCCTGGGGCGCGGTAGCGATTGCCTTTACGCTTTTGATCTTCACCGGCTTCATCGCTTTGGCATAATCCGGTGTGCCTTTTTCCTCCCTGGCTTTGGCATCCGATATCCCTCCGAATAATCCCATCAGTCCGGCTGAGCCGCTCAGCCCCAGCATTTTCATGGTGTCGCGACGACTAAATTCACTTTTGTTCATGCGCAGCTATTTAGATGTTTTCTGGTTTGGTTTCAGCTATTCCTTGTCCCACCATACGCGGGTATTAAGGTCATTGGGCCCCTGGCGGGTGTTGGCGTCATTTACATTCTGAAGGTTGACCACGATCTCACTGTCGGGATACGGCATGCGCCGGATGAAATTGCCGGTGATCTCCGCCCCCGGGTAAGGGTTTTTCTTCAAAGCGGGAAAGCCGCTCCTGCGGAAGTTGGCGAAGGATTCGTTGCCGTCGAGAAAGGTTGCGACCCAGTACTGGGTATTGATTTGCTCCAGCGCTTTGGCATTATCGAGCGGATGTGCTTTCAGGTAGGCAGCGATTGTGGCTTCGGGGATCGCAGCCGAAGGATCATAGGATGCCATTTGTTCGAGGTTGGCACGAATGCCTTTTTCGAAATAGTCCGCGGGTGAACCTTGTATCCAGCCGCGCACGGCGGCTTCGGCCACCAGCAGCTGTACCTGTGCATAGGTAATATGAAACTCAGGCGCGTCAAGTTTCAGGACGGTGGTCAGGTTGATCTGCGAGAAATCCCAGAGACTGGCCACACCATTTTCAGCCAGTACATTGTTAATCGTCACATCATTGTACCCCATAGGCATACCAACCTGTACTTTGGGGTCGGAGGATGCGCGTGCCGGCACCTGCTCAGGGCCGCCTTTTGCCCCTACATACCGCACCGCAAACACCGGCAGGCGCGGATCATTGTTTTCCTTCAGATAGTTCACAAAAGGAGCTGCGAGGTAGAAGTTGGTTTTTTCACGCGCGGCCAGGTGATTGGCAATGTAATTGTTGTAAATGGCTGTGTGACGGATCACGGAGTTATCGGCATTGCTGGCGAATACACCTCCGGAGACCGCTTTGACCACATAACTTTTCGCAGTCTGCGGGTCTGCCTTCGTGAGCCGCATGCTTGCCCGCAGCATCATGGAGTAGCCCAGCTTTTTCCATTTGGCAACATCCCCGCCGTACAGAATGTCAGTGGTAACAGGCGGCTGCGAAGCATCCAGTGCAGCGGAAGCTTCTTCCAGCTCTTTCAGAATATCGCGGTAAATGGCCTCCTGGGGATCATACTTGGGCCGGATGATCTCACTGATGTACCCCTGCCCTGCCTCAAAGTAAGGCACGTCGCCGTAGGTATCCGTCAGGATCATAAAAGCATAGGCTTTCCAGATGCGGGCGGCATGGTAGATATTGGCCTGCGCAGGATCGTCGCGCGTCTGATCGACCACGGCGACAAGCTGCTTGATCACATTCCGGTATAAATTAACCCATACCAGCGGCGTGTTGGCATTGTTGTAGGTGTTGTAATTGCCACCCGAAAGGGAGCTCCCGTAAGGTGTGATCACCTGCTGCACAATCCCGAAATTGTAGCACAGCATGCCCAGGGTGGATACGCCGTCGAGATAGGTGGTGCTGATGATCGCCTTGTTGAGGATCAGCGACGGCGCCAGCGAAGTGGGATCAACCTTGTTGGTATTGATTTTATCAAAACCCTGGTCACAGCCCGACAGCAGGCCGAGCAGGAGTATCACTGAGAAGATATGCCTGGTTTTCATGATCGTTCCCGTTTAAAATTTGACATTCAGATTGAACCCGATGCTCCGGGTTGGCGGCAGGCCGGGCCAGAAATCGAGCCCGGTAGCATTGTCCGAAGCATTCAGGACTTCTTCGGGGTCCATGTTTTCCGTCCACTTTTTAATGACGAGTACATTGTTGGCGATGGCGCTGATGCGCAGGCCTTTGACAAAAAACTGCTCAGGAAGCAACTTGCCGAGATCATAGCTCAATGTAAGCTGGCGCAGCTTCCAGAAACCTGCATTTGATACAAAATCCTCATTGACACCCAGCGGATTGATGGATTCGTAAAAAGGCTGCACGGCGGCTTTGGTCTGGTTAATCTCCCCGTCGGGATTCACACCATTCCCAATCACGTAGCCTTCGGCCCGGCCGGGCAGCGTCCTTTTGGACAGTCCGTGACGCATGTAGTTAATATTGCGGCCGGCAATCATTTTATGCCCCAGCTTGAAATCGATCAAAGCTGAAAGCATGATGCCTTTGTAGTTGAAAGTATTGGTGATGCCGCCGAAATATCTGGGAAGCGCATTCCCGACATTCATCAGCGTATTATTCCGCATCGGCATGCCGCTGTTTTTGTCAAAAACCTGTCTTCCTTCTTCGTCACGCAGGTATTTGAACGTATACAGCTGACCGAGCGGCTTACCTACGACCATGTTCAGTGTGCGGCCTCCCCCGCCGCCTACGGTAATCACAGTATCCTTTTCGGCAGTACCCAACTTTAATACTTTGGAAGTATTGTAGGATGCATTGAAACTGACATCCCAGGTGAAATCCTTTGTTTTGACAGGCGTGAGATTGATGAGCAGTTCGAGGCCCTGGTTCATGCTGCGGCCCACATTGATGAGCTGATTGGTGTAGGAGGATGCATCGGAAATCTGCGCGGCCAGGATCTGGTCCTCTGTGATTTTGTGGTAATAAGTAAAGTCAAAACCAACCTGATTGTTGAAGAGGCGCATTTCCAGTCCTGCTTCGGCTTCCTTCACACGCAGCGGACGTAGATTCCGGTTTGGGACGGTCATCGCATTGATACCGCCCACAGGCACCAGCTGACCGGAAGGATTGGGGAAGGAGTTGTTGTCAACCGAATAGTACAATGCATTGGAATACGGATTTACATTGTCTGAACCTACCTGTGCATACGCAGCCCTCAGCTTCCCGAAGGTGATCCAGGCAGGCAGGTTGGGAAATGCCTGCGAAAAGATGAAACTACCCGTCACAGAAGGATAAAGGATGCTGCGGTTTTGGGGAGCCAGGGTCGAGAACCAGTCGTTGCGGGCAGTTATGTTCAGGTAAAGAAACTCTTTCCAGGAAATGGTTGCTGCGCCGTACAGCGAGTTGATTTTCTTTTCAGACAAAGCATAAAGCGGATTTTTTACGCGCCCGTTCATGACCGTGTACAGGTCGGGCTGGATGAAGTCCTGCACGGTGACGCTGTTGTAATCCATGCGCGCATACCGCTGATTACCGCCGAGCGTAATATCCAGGCCTATGTTCCCGAAGGTGTGATTGGCACCGAGAATGAAGTCAAGGTTACGTTCGGTGCTGCGGCGCACATCCTGGGTAAATGATCCGTTAACATAGCCTACGGGCGCCTTGGCGATGGGTGCATAACCATTGGGAATGTTATAGTCCTGGCTGCGGACGTAAAAATCCTGTGCAACACGTCCCTGCAGGTACAGCCAGTCGGTAAACTGGTACTTCAGCGCTACATTCCCGAAGATGCGGTCACGGTTGATGTTTTCAAAGTGATGGCTCAGCGAGTAGTAGGGATTATTGCGGACAAGAAAGCGCGAGAAAACGAATTCATCCCCATTGGGCAAGGTCTGGTTCTGGCGGAGCGCATCAAAAGGCATGGAGTTGGCCAGCGTGAATATGACCGTGGAAGTCGCAAAATCCTGCGTATCCAGCTGCGGCGGATTGATGTTCTTCTCTTTGGAATAGTTGATATTGCCCGATGCCGTCAGCTTTCGCGATATATTCTGGGTAAAACCAAGGTTAACCACCTTGCGGTTGAACTTATTATTCTCGACAATGCCGCGGTTGTCCGTATTGGCAAGAGAAAGGCTGAAACCGCCGTTTGCACCATTGTTGGATACGGTAACGGTATTGGTCATGTTGGTACCAACGCGGTAAAATTGCTTAACCCGGTTCCGCACCGGCTGGTAGGGCCAGGTTTCGTTGTCAAACAGGGTTTGGGTCATGCCGGGCTCAAACTTCTCACCAAATGACCACACGCCCGAAGTAGGAAATGCCGTAGTAGGACGCTTGCCGCCTTCACCCTGCCCGTACTCATACTGAAAATCAGTGAAATCCAGTGGCGTGTCGGTAGTGAAATTCAGGTTGTAATCGAGGCCGATACCTTTGCCGGTACCCCGGTTTTTCGTAGTGATCATAACTACCCCATCCTTTGCCCGGGAGCCGTAGAGGGCGGCGGCAGTTGCGCCTTTCAGCACGGTCATAGACTCTATATCATCGGGATTGATGCTCGACAGGCCGTCGCCCCCGTCAGAGCTGTTGGCGGACCGCGGCCCGAAGTCGCCGCCTCCTGCATAGTTGGAGTTATCGATCGGGACCCCGTTGACGACGATCAGCGGATTATTCTGCCCGCTGAATGAGGACTGTCCCCGGATCCGGATCTTGGCGGTGCCGCCCGGCCCGGTAGATAAGGACGAGATATTGACACCGGCCATTTTACCCTGTAACGAGCTGACTACATTAGGCGTACGGTTGGTGGAAATCTGGTCGGCATTCACGGTGGCCGTGGCATATCCCAGCGTTTTTGCCTCGCGTTTGATACCCAGGGCCGTCACTACTACTTCATTCAGGTTTTTGGCTTCCTGGTTGAGGGTGATGTCAATGACAGACTGTGCATTGGCCGCGACCGTCTGGCTGACGTAGCCGATAAATGAAAATACCAGACTGGAACTGGCAGGAACATCAATCGTGTACTTTCCATCGGCATCGGTAACGGTACCTTGCGACGTACCGCTTACCAGCACATTGACGCCGGGGAGCGGCTGATTGTCCTGGCCTTTGACTATGCCGGAGACCCTGTTATTCTGCGCGTTTGCATCAAAGCACAGAATGGTCAGCAGCAAAGCGATTACTGTAAAGATTTTTTCCATACAAGAGAAATCTGGTTACGAAAAAGACAAAGTCCGGCTGGCTGCCTGTACGTTAATGCAGGCAGAATTTTTCTCTAAGACACAGGTATCAGCCCGTCCGCGACACACGAACGCATATCTATATACGAAAACAAAGTAATCGTGGTTTACTGCCGGGCGCGGCGGTAAAAAGCAGGATCACCGGTAGAAAGTGCCCTTATCCTTGCGGTATCTGGAAGTTAGTTTTCATTTAAACGTTTAAGCAAAAAGGATTAAGAGTTTAGGAATAAATATCTTCTTGAACAGGAAATGCATGCCGGAATGAAGAACACTTACTTATGACTTTTTGCCAGAGCGAAGAGGAAGTACGGATATCGCGAAACCAGAGCCTTTATAATTTTATAATTAATCTTTTTTAAAGAACAGCTGATGATTCAAATGTAAGTTTAAACGTTTAAACAACAAAATATTCAAACATTATTTTCTTACAATTAATCAATAAAAAAACATATACACCCTTTGTAGCGCAGTGGCGGTGTATTTCGTGACAGGAACAAAACTATTTCGTCCAGAAGATCTCCTTAATCTGGGGTTCAGACTGGAGGGAATCTACAATCGTCGTCATCTGTGGAACGTTCACATCCTCAAACCGGATCTGTATCACAAACTCTTCATCATTCCGGTCGAAAGTGAAGCTGGCTACGGAAACGTTTTCATTGTTCAGCACCTGTTTGAGAATGTGCGACGGACTGGATTCGAGCGTGGTGGTAATGCGAACGGTTTTATGCCGGAAGCGCTGGGATAACCTTTTTTCCAGCGGCTGCATGATGAGGAGGATAATGATGGCAATGCCCGTCGTCAAACCGGCAGCGAAGTACATACCGCCACCCGTAGCCAGCCCGATGGCGGCCACCGTCCACAAGCCCGAGGCAGTCGTAAGTCCTTTGATGATACCCTGTTTGAGGTACAAAATAGTACCTGCACCTATAAATCCGATGCCGCTCACAACCTGTGACGCTACGCGGGAAGGATCGAGCTCGACGCCCGGATGGGACAGTACATCGCCAAAACCATGGGCCGAAACAATCATGGACAAGGCCGACCCGACACAAACCATCATGTGGGTGCGCATGCCGGCGGTCCAATCCTTACGCTCCCGCTCCAACCCGATGACGGCGCCCAAAACAGCCGCCAGACCGAGGCGAATTGCTATTTCACTCCAATGCAGCATCATTATTAAAGCATTTAAGTAAAACCATTCACAGCGGCACAACCGTCCGGCGGGAGCCAGCTGCTACATAACCTTGATCCCCTCTGCCTTGAAGCGGGTATAAACCTGTTCCAGTACAAAGCTTTTGAAATCACTCTCCTGATACACATTGTCGAGCCAGACCAGAATTTTCAACTCGATGTTATCGGCGGCGATGGCATTGACGAGTATCTGCCGCGGCGCTTTCGTGACAGTGCCCTCGGCCTGGTCTATGATATCCTCGATGACCTTTTTTACGTGTGTAATATCCGCTTCCGAACTGATTTTGAAAGTTATTTCGGTTTTCAGGCGCGCATCACTGGTGGTGTAGTTCACGAGCCTGCCCGACAGCAGGTCACCATTGGGGATGATTACCCGCGATCCCTGTGGCGTAAGCATCCTGCTGGACCTGATCCCGATATCGAGTACCTTTCCTTTTTTGTCGGCCAGCTCAATGTAGTCGCCAATGGTAAACGGTTTTTCAAAAATCAGGATGATACCGGATACAAAGTTGTTGACGATGTTCTGCATACCCAGTCCGATACCGACACCCAATGCACCGATCAGTACGGTGATTTTGCTGAGCGGCACCCCTGACACGGTGACGGCAATGAGGAATCCTACTACCAGAATAACCAGGCGCAGCAACGCCATTTTGGAGCCGCGGTGCACGGTTTCACCCGTAAAGCCGGTATCCGAACCTGAAAACAGGAAGGCCACGTTTTTCTGCAAACTATTTGAAATCCAGATGATGATGCTGAAAAACAGCACATTTTCAAGTGTAAAGGTGACACTGCCGAAAGTCCTGGGTTTTTCCAGGATGCTGGTCAGGAAGTCAAAAACAGACGAGATAATGTTCAGATTGATACAAAAAACGAGCAGCCAGAGTACTACGGACACAAATGACAAGGCACGCTGTGAGTACATGCGGCTTTTCTGAATGCTGATCCGGGAAAAAAGGCGCTTTGAAGCCGAGCTTACGCGGATATGCAGTTCAAGCGCTTCGGTAATGGTATGAACAAATACGGCCAGCCCCACTACCTGCACCAGGCCACTGAGGGCAGTAATGCTGAATGCCTTGGCGAGCGTAAGACGACCGAGGATGTTCAGCACAATGGACAGTACATGCAGCGCAATGTAAATGATCACCACCGGCCTGATAAAACGCTCTTCCAGGGTAACGTGCCGTATCTGGCGGAAGAATTTTGACCCAAAGAAAATAGAACCTACGTTGAGGGCAACCAAAGCGGTGCGCAGAAAAAAGGACTCGTTGACGGCAACATTGGCGACAGCAGTAAGTACATACAGCAAGAGGACCGAAAACCACCATGCAAGCTGGGTACGCGGGAGTTGTTTGAGAAAGAATACCGTGAGTGTCAGCAGCAGCAGAAACTGGTTGAGCTCGATATACACGGACGGAGCACGCGGCTCAAAAAGCGGCGTGATATTGAACAGAAAAATAAGGGTGGCCAGAAAGGGCTTATGGCTGATAAACTTGAAGTCGAGCTCACCTACATCCTTGCGTAGCCGGGCAGTTTCGGCAAAGCTGTAATTGATGTAAATCCATGCAAAAAACCCGATACAGATGAGCAGGAGAAAGATCCTGTTGTCCCAGGTTGACTGGATGAAGTACCTCAATACTTTATTCTGACCGGAATAGGATACGCGTACCAGCTTGTCCACCTTGGCCGTTTCGTCCTGCTGAGGTGCATTCCAAAGATAGCTGGTTTCCTTACCCAGCAGGTTGCGCCCCGACTCTTTGATAAATTCATTGATATTGTTACTCAGTTCATTGGCGGCAAAATACACTTCCGAAACATCGGCCAGCAGGTTGCTCACCGTATCCAGATTGGCCGTGGTTACTTTGCCAGCTTCCTGCAACTTGAACCTCAGATCGCGGATTTGCCTGTAATACAGCTTGCGCTGTGTGGAGTCGCCGCTTTTTACGGCCAGCAGCGAATCCCTGCCAAACTCGATCACATCGGTTGACATTTTTTGCAGCTCCGCATTGTACCTGGAAAGCTGCCGGCGCCAGGTGGCCGTTTTTTGCTGAACATCCGTCAGCATGAGCCGGTAATTGGCCAGGTTTTTACTATCGGGAACAGGCTTTGCCACGCTGATCGCTTCCTCGATCTGACGCACATTTGAGCGGGCGGTTTTCAGGTCGTTGATAATTCCCTGGCTGTTATAACCTTTTTTGTTGGCCGCATTGATCTGCGTGACTGCGGCTTGTGCCTGCTCAATTTTGAACAGCAGGGTATCGGGGATGACTGTGGCGAGGGGCTGCCTGGGCGAACTGGCAGCAGAGTCCTGGGCAAGTGCCGCAACATTGAAAATACACAATGTGCACAGCAGCCCGAAAATTTGTGTAAATGAGCGGTTGAATTTTCTAACAAGCAAAAATAAGCGGTAACTGAAAAGATCCCTGTCGGATAGCATAGTATGGATTTTAGCGGGTACTTGTGCTCTTTTAGCAAGAGAACAGCGATTTTCGCAAAAATTCCGTACCAATAAACGTCACCGGTCAGTGCGGGACCGTCAACTGCCGTTTCTCTGGCCTATTTTTTTTTACGTAACTACTCAGGATGATTTTAAAAATTTTTAATTTTAGGAAACTGGCAAAAGTTCTATTGCTACCCCACTCTGTCTCAACGTGCTATACTTAGTAAATTTGAACCCCTCTATGACAATAACCTATGAAGCTGCCTGTCTGTTCCCGCTCCCGCCTGTGTCTGTGCTGCCAGAGTCATGCCACCAGATTCTGTTTTTTTCCTCCATTGTAAGTGAGGTGCGCAACAAATGCCGCCTGATCGCTTCATTTTGCTAATCTTTTTCTGCTCACCTTCACAATGAAGTTTTTAACTATTGATAATCAGGCCCTGATTCAGTTTGGATTGAAATTCCTGATTGAAACACATTTTCCAGACGCAGCAATACACCAGGTTGCCAACAAGGATGCAGCTTTCGATGCATTGGAAGAGGAAAATTTTGATCTTGTTTTTATAGGCATCCACGATGACGAACAGGATGGCTTTACCTGGCTGAGCAAGGTAAAGGCGTTGCGTCCGCTTTCGAAATTTCTTGTGTACCTGCCATTTGAGGAGCAGGAAACCAGGAATGCCTACCTACGGGCAGGTGCCGACGAGGTAGTTTCCTTTCGCGCAGGGCTGAACGAAATTGCTGATTGTTTCAGAATATTGCTTGAAGCAACGTATGTGACGCCCCGCCACGGCTAGTTCATACCAGCACTACTCCCCTGGGTACTCCATCGCGGTTTTCGGAGTAGTCCAGCGCGAGGTGCTTGCCGGTCTGTTCAGCCTCTTCAAGCATTTCAAACACTTTTCTTTCGCCGAGCATCAGCAATGCCTGGAAGAGTACGCTTGCATAGGTACACTCAGCCGTACCCGGTCCTTTTTCTTTTGCAAGGTCATTATAATGTCCAAAAAGATCTTTACCTTTTCCCATAAGTGTACAGTTTTTGATCAAAAAGGCCTGCAAACATTGTACCTACTCAATGTACATGTAGTGGCGCGCAAACAAAATCCGTTATTTTTACCGCCCTACATTCCAATCTGCATTTTGAAATACATTCTTGCATTCATATTCTTCTTTACAGGGTCCGCCGGTTATGCCCAGGATGGTGTCCTGCCCCTTGACAAAGACAAAAACGTGTACTACTCCGACGTTGCAAAGCCCGACCTGCCCAAAGATTCCATCTTTAAAAAAGCACAGGAATGGGTTGTAAGAGCATTCGGTAACTATGAAAATGTGGTTACGCTGGAAGCCGCTGATGCCGGGCGGATCGTGCTGACCAGCTATGCACAGGTACTTACTTCCAAATTTGAGTACGTGCGCTATGACATGACCATCGATTGCGCCGATAAGCTGCTGAACATCCGCATCAGCAACCTCGACGGTGTGTCGACCACGCACAGCCCCGAGAAGCTCGGCGTGAAAGACAATGACCTGATTACGGCCCGTGAGCAGGCGTTGAAGATTGAGTCCGGCCGCAGAAAAAAGTCGGATATCGAGGATGAAATAAAAGCGCTGAAAGCTGATAACGAATCTGTTAACAATGCGATGTACAAGCTGCTTGCCGATCTCAAGCTATATGTCAGCGAGGGCGAAACGCACTAAAGTCCTTTCCATTTTTCGGCCAGCATACGTGCGATCACTTCATAACCCTTGTCGGAAGGATGCAGGCCGTCGTAGGTCATATTCACGGCATCGGCAGGATACGGGTACTCATCTTTTTCCGGATCAAATGGTACGTCAATGTAGCCGGGATAGCGGTAGTTTTCGTAGCTGCCAGTCCCCGGCTGCCGCAGCCTCTTAAAGTTGACCATATTATCCTGCGTGATGCCGCTATCGTGGTAAAGATCCACGATTCCGAGCTTTTCATGCCTGCCAATTTCCACAACAGCATTGACGAACTCTTCGAGTGTCCTGCCGTTTTTAGGCTTGTATGAGCCAAATGCATTATTTCTGAAGTTATTTATATATACAAAATCACCCCGCTGCATGGGCGTGATCAGGATTACTTGTGCTTTTTTATTGAGTGTTTTAAGTTTATCCAGAATAATCCTGAAAGAGCCATGTACAGTGCCTGTACCCGTATTTTCCTCAAAATCGCGGATTGTGCCCAGCGTTTTTCCCTGCCACCAGTCATTGGTACCCAAAAAAACCGTATATACATCCGCCTGAACCAGACCGATGGAATCAATGCGTGTGGCAATGTTCACCGATGTCCACCCATTATGCCCCTGATTGATGTATTGCACATTCGGGTGCTGCCTGGTGATGCGCGTAAGATAACCTTCGGTCACGCGGTTGCCCGTTTCGTCCTGGTGATCATTGAGATAGGTTATGGAGTCGCCGATCGCTACCCAGGTTACTTTTCGCGGAGCCGGTGCGAGGGCTGTCAGGAGCAGCAATAATAATGGAATGAACTTGCGGAAACGGTGCGGCATGGGGCTGTCAGGTTATATCCTGCAAAGGGCACCGCAGGCTCATTCTAACCACAGTCCAATGGATTCGGCAAGAAAACTGGCATTATTGTTGATCGGAAAAGGGAATTTGAAGCATTATGCCGGAAGGTCCATCTATTGTCATACTTCGCGAAGCTGTTGAGAAGCTGCACCTGGAAGGTCAGCTGATCCGGCTTGTGGAGGGTAATACCACAGTTGATACGAACGAATTGACCACTCACCCGGTACGGGAGTTCAGGTCATGGGGCAAGCATTTTCTGGTGTGCTTTGATGATTTCACGCTGCGGATCCATTTTATGCTTTTTGGCAGCCACCTGATCAATGAGCAGAAAAAGTCACCGCCACGCCTGAGCCTGATCTTTGACGATGCCGAGCTCAACTTCTATTCGTGCTCCGTCAAGATCCTCGACGCACCTGCGGAATCGATTTACGACTGGTCTGCCGACATCATGTCGGAGCAATGGGATGGACAAAAAGCCTTCGAAAAGCTAAAACAAAATCCGAAAATGCTGGTGTGCGATGCATTGCTGGATCAGAACATCTTTTCAGGCAGTGGTAATATTTTTAAAAATGAGGTACTATTCCGCACCCACGTACACCCACTCTCGCGATTGGGCGACCTACCTGATGAAAAGCTGCACGAACTGGTGGAGGGTGAGCGCATGTACGCTTTCGATTTCCTGAAGTGGAAAAAGGAATTGACCTTAAAGCAGCATTGGGAGGCACATACAAAGAAAATCTGTCCACGCTGCCTGGTTCCATTCCACAAGGAATACCTCGGCAAGACAAAGCGAAGAAGCTACTTCTGCATCCACTGCCAGCACCTATACTAACCTGAAAAAACACTCACTCACTCACTCACTCACTCACTCACTCACTCACTCACTCACTCACTCACTCACTCACTCACTCACTCACTCACTCACTAATTCAGTCATTCAGTCATTCACTCATTCAATCATTAACTATTCCCCTCCCCTAAACACCCACTCACTCCCCATCCCTGCCTCCTGGCGCAAAAGCAGGTTAAGCTGCGCCGCATGGTGCTGTACGTGCCGCAGGTTGTAGATCAGGATTTCGAGTGCGGCATAATCCATCTCGCCGCCCGGCTCAATCCAACGCTCACTGATGTTTTCCTCAGATAGCCCGAAGATGGTCTCCCGGCATTTCGCCCGGACTTCCTCTACATACCCGAGCATTTCGGGCTGGGTGTAATGCTTATCGGGCACCATATCCCCTACAACACCGTCCGGAATTTCGTCAGGCTCAGTAAAGGAAAATGGTAAAATGGCATGAAATGTTTCCGGTGCAGGGATGGTCAGATAGTATTCAGCAAGGATCAGCGCATGATAGGCAATGTAGAAAAAGCGCTTTTTCGTATTCCACAATTGCTGCGGACACCGTTCTATGGCATTGCCCAGCGTAATAAGCCCCGCTTCAAATTGCTGAAAGAGGCTGGTTTGGATGGTCGTGATGAGCTGGGGATTGTTGTTGGACATTGGATATTGTGCTAATTAGTTTGAGATGGTACAGGGTATCAAACATCAACCCTCTGGTAATATGAAGCGACAATCCTGCAAAGCCAAATAGAAGAGAGAAAAAACATCGTCAGTAAATCCACATGAAAGCAATTTCAAAAGGAACGTCAAGCAATTCACTCACTCACTCAATCAATCATTCAGTCATTCAATCATTCAATCATTAATCCCTGCCCCTCTTCTCCTGAAAGAAAAACAGCAAATCCCGAAAAGACCAGAATACATCGGCAGTCTGGGCATTGTAGCCGAGTTCTTTCTGGGCAAGCACGTAGCCGCCGTACATGGCCCAGAGATGCTCACACCAGGTATCGGCCGGGCTGGCACTCAGCAACTCCTTGACCTGCCGGCCATAAGCGAGAATTTCCGCATCGTCGGACCGGGCGTCGGCAGAGTCGGCTTCGGTTGTTTGATTGTACATAAAACGCGTTTTTTGGGATGGATAAAAAAATAAATGCCCTGTCTTAGGTGTCCCGCGCTCGCGTAAGCGCCTTGGGGCTTTCGCCTGATCCACACCATAACAGGGCAATACTTCTGAGCTTTTTCATTTTACGCGCATTTTTTGGGAATGCGCATATTCGGGAGAAATGTTTTTCGATGCAAATGGGGATGGGGGTATTTTTCAGGACTGTAACGACTATCTGAAAAATTCAATAAAGATGGCTGCTTAAACATGAGTTGCCCGAAAATATCGGACAACTCATGTTTTGCATTTCATTTACAGATCATACCAAACTCAGGTGATAATCTGGTGCATTGAGGGAGTAACTGCGGGAGTAAACGAAGGAGTAAAAGGTATTCCGGTAGACAAAATGACTCAGATCCTTTTATGTGAGAAAATTCATTTTAACTAACCATGCACATCAGATACCTCTCCTTTGCGGCTCTGCTGGCTTTAACTGCCAGCTGCAACTCCAAGCCTGAAACCGGCACCACATCCCAACCACAAACCCTCGCCGGTACCTGGTTCCTGCATTCCAGCCAGATCATCGAAAAAGGTGATACCGTTGACACTTTTCCGGTGAAGGACGAGGAAATGATCAAGACGTTCACCGACACGCATTTCACTTTCATGAAACACGACACCCGGCAGGGAAAAGGCGATTCAGCGGTATTTTCTGCGGGTGCGGGGACTTACACCTTAAAAGGAGAAGATTACACCGAAAAGCTGCAGTACTGCAACTACCGGGAATGGGAAAACCATGACTTTCAATTCAAGCTTCGCATGCATGGAGATACCATCATCCAGACGGGCGAGGAGAAGATCGACAGCCTCGGCATCAACCGAGAGATCCGGGAGGTATATGTGAGAAAATAACCCGCAACAAAAAAGCCCGCTGCCAGAAAAATCCGCAGCGGGCCACTATCGACACTATTCTCGTCACTCTCCCTTCCTCCTTTTCCTCCTACTCCCTTCTCCCCTCAATCCACTTCCTGGCATTCACAAATGCCTCCATCCACGGACTTACTTCGTCCTTGCGGCCAGCCGGGTAATGCGGCCAGTGCCACTGGAAGAGCGAACGCTCGATGTGCGGCATGGTTACGAGGTGACGGCCGGTTTTGTCACAAAGCATAGCCGCCAGGAAGTCTGATCCATTGGGAGCAGCCGGGTAGGTATGGTATGCATATTTGGCTACAATGCCGTAATCCTCCTCTTCGTGAGGCAGGTAAAAACGTCCTTCTCCATGCGATACCCAAACGCCCAGCGTACTTCCCGCCAGGGTCGACAGCATGACGGAATTATTTTCCTGAACAACCAGCGAGGTAAAGATACTCTCGTGCTTCCCGCTCTCATTGTGCAGCATTTTGGACGGATATTCGTGCTCGGGATTGATCAGGTTAAGCTCTATAAACAGCTGACAACCATTGCATATCCCTACCGAAAGGGTATCGTCCCGCTTGAAGAAATTTTCCAGCGCTACTCTTGCCTTTTCATTGTACAAAAACGCGCCCGCCCAACCCTTGGCTGACCCGAGTACATCGGAGTTGGAAAACCCTCCTACTGCACCCAGAAACTGGATATCTTCCAACGTCTCACGTCCGGAAATAAGGTCAGTCATGTGCACGTCTTTCACATCAAAACCTGCCAGGTACATGGCATTGGCCAGTTCCCGCTCGGAGTTGCTGCCTTTTTCACGAAGGATTGCAGCTTTCGGGCGTGCATTGGTTTCGCTGATCTGAGGTCTTGCTCCGTCGAAATGCGCCGGGAAGTTATATTTCAGCAGGTGATTTTTGTAGTTATCATAGCGTTCCTTGGCCAGCACATCGCCACTCTGTTTTTTATCCAGCAGGTACGATGTCTTAAACCAGATATCGCGTAGCTTCTCTATGTCGAAAGCCCACTCTTCGGAGCCATCTTTAAGCTTAAACTCCGCGGTCGTAAGTACATTTCCCAGTTTATGAAACTCAATTTCCTTTTCGGTCAGCAGGGCTTCAATGTCGCTTCCGGCCTGGAATACGATGCCGATGTTTTCCGCAAAAAGCTTCGTGATCGTATCTGCGCTGCCCAATGTGGTCAGATCCACTTCAAGGCCAAGTTCCCTGTCTGCAAAGCACATTTCGAGCAAGGTAGTAACCAGTCCGCCGCTGCCGATATCGTGTCCGGCCTGAATCTGACCATTTTTGATCAGGTCCTGAATGGCGTTGAATGTTATTTTAAACTTCGCGGCATCGATCACATCCGGTGTTTCCGATCCTATTTTATTGACGATCTGTCCCAGGGACGAACCGCCCAGTTTATAGCTGTCGCCGGATAGATTGATGTAGTAAACCGCGCCTCCGTCTTTTTGCAAAACCGGCTCTACCACAGCCCTGATGTTATCGCAATGTCCGGCAGCCGAAATAATGACGGTTCCCGGTGCAATCACCTCGTCGCCCTTGTACTTCTGCTTCATGGAAAGCGAATCCTTTCCTGTCGGGATATTGATGCCCAGACTAATCGCAAAATCGGAGCAGGCCTGAACGGCCTGGTATAAACGTGCGTCTTCACCTTCATTTTTACACGCCCACATCCAGTTGGCCGACAATGACACACTTTCCAGGCCATCTTTCAAAGGAGCCCAGATAATGTTGGAGAGTGCCTCTGCGATGGCGTTGCGGCTACCTGCCGCAGGGTCGATCAATGCAGAAAGCGGCGCATGCCCGATAGATGTGGCAATACCATCCTTTCCCCGGAAGTCAAGGGCCATCACACCTACATTGTTCAGCGGTAACTGAAGAGGTCCCACGCATTGCTGCTTGGCCACGTGGCCACCAACGCAACGGTCAACCTTGTTGGTAAGCCAGTCTTTACAGGCGACGGCTTCCAGCTGCAATACGTTTTCCAGAAATTCATTGACCTGCGTCGGCAGGTAAATGATGGCTGCATATTCCTGTTTTACCGTTTTATCCTGCATAATAACCTTGGGCGAGCTCCCGAACATGTCGCTCAGATCCAGGTCCATGGGCTTTACGCCGGTACTTGCCGATTCAAAAGTAAAACGGTGATCCCCCGTAACCTCTCCCACGGTATACAGGGGAGCGCGCTCGCGATCAGCTATGCGTTTGAGTGTTTCAAGGTTTTCAGCACTGATCACCAGTCCCATACGTTCCTGGGATTCATTGCCGATGATTTCTTTGGCAGAAAGTGTGGGATCACCAACCGGCAGCTTGTCCAGGTCGATCTTGCCGCCTGTTTCCTCCACCAGCTCCGACAAGCAGTTCAGGTGCCCGCCTGCACCGTGATCGTGGATGGATATAATTGTATTATTATCGCTTTCAACCAGTGCACGTACGGCATTGGCCACGCGCTTCTGCATTTCAGGATTAGAGCGCTGGATCGCATTCAGTTCGATACCCGATCCCAATGCCCCGGTATCGGCTGATGATACGGCCGCGCCGCCCATCCCGATCCTGTAATTCTCGCCTCCCATCACTACAATCTGGTCTCCGGGTTGAGGCGAAAGTTTTTTGGCCTGATCGGCTTTGCCGTAACCAATGCCGCCTGCCTGCATAATTACTTTATCGTAACCCAGCTTGCGGCCATTTTCTTCATGTTCAAATGTGAGTACGGAACCGGCAATCAGCGGCTGACCAAATTTGTTACCGAAGTCTGTCGCACCATTGGACGCCTTGATCAGGATGTCCATCGGTGTTTGATAGAGCCACTTACGCTCCGCCATGCCCCGCTCCCAGTGCCGGTCATTAGTGAGGCGCGAAAGGGCTGTCATGTATACGGCTGTTCCGGCCAGCGGTACAGAACCCTGGCCTCCCGCCAGCCGGTCGCGGATTTCACCGCCGGACCCTGTGGCAGCACCATTGAAAGGCTCTACAGTAGTAGGGAAATTGTGGGTTTCCGCTTTCAGGGACAATACCGATTCAAATTCCTTTTTTGCATAAAAATCGGGAACATCAGCGCGTTTGGGCGCAAATTGCTCCACAACCGGACCTTTCACAAATGCCACGTTGTCCTTATATGCAGAAACAATGGAATTGGGATTGGTCTCGGAAGTTTTCCGGATCAGCTTAAAGAGCGACAATGGCTTTTCTTCCCCGTCAATTACAAATGTGCCGTTGAATATCTTGTGCCTGCAATGTTCCGAGTTAACCTGGGAGAAGCCGAAAACCTCCGAGTCGGTAAGCTTACGGCCGATTTTTTGTGAAAGGTTGTTGAGGTAGTCCACCTCGTCCTTGCTCAGGGACAATCCTTCCAGCCTGTTATAAGCGCCGATATCGGCGATTTTCTGGATCGGCTCCGGCTTGATATCGATGGTAAAGATCTCCTGGTTAAGCTCGCTGTACTTCTGCGAGAGCATCGGATCAAACTCATCGTAAGTGAAGTTCACCCGCCTGAACTGCTCTATCCGGATCACACCCTGAATGTCCATATTCTGGGTGATCTCTACGGCATTGGTGCTCCATGGCGTGACCATGGCAGCACGGGGACCAACAAAAAACTCCGTGATGACAGTCTCATCCCGGAGTTCAGCGCCGCCAAAAAGCCATGTAAGTTTCGACGTGTCTGTGGCAGTTAGCGTTCGTTCTATTTGGAGTGCAAAAACAGTATCCTGTTCGTCAGCAAAGAAGTAAATCATAGTATCGAATTATGGTGCAAAGTTAATTCAAAAAATGCTCGATGCCGAGCTACACCATGTAATTTGTGGTTTTTCAATACGCAAGCAGCCTTCCGCAGGCAATTACAGCAATCCAGGCGGTCAGGGAAATTACAGCGAAAATCTTTGCAGCGGCGGGAACATTCCCGGCATGCATGGCTTCCGCTTTTTTAGAAATAACCTGGTGAAAAACGGCTGCATTGATCCCGGCTAGTACGATGAGCAGCAGCTTGGTCCAGAACACCGGGTCATTTCCGAGCGATTGTGCATTGGTAATAAAAAGCAGCAGGCCCGAAGGAACGATCAAAATCAGTCCGCGCGCCGACCATGGCAGCACATGCCTTGCAAGTGCAGTTACCGGGATGTTCCGGGAGTAGCCCAGCAGGCGAAGGTCAAACAGGAAAGCGGCGCCAGCCAGCATGACAATACCGAGTATATGGACGATCTCCAATGCCGGGTACAGCCAGAGTGACTGCCTGATGCCCACTGCCCAGGACGACTTTTCGAGCCAGGTGAGCAGCTCGGCTTCCACTACCGGAGTTCGTATTTGTTGCCGTCGACAAATATGCGTTCGGCCCGCATTTCATTTTTGTCGGTTTTATGAGGATATGCAACAAGGCGCACAGAGGTCCCTTTTTTGATCATATCAGCAGTTAAGCCCCGGTCAGACATGCGGCTGGTGGGTGCAAGAAAGACGGTAACTGTCTCTTTTTTGTACTTCACTTTGGCCAGTACATGCGGATTTTCATAAACCGATTCGTCAATTTTTGTTTTGAAATCAATGGGCTTGGTTTGATCGTAATCGGCCCAACCGTGGTGCAAAGCGGTGAATGATCCCAGCAACAGAACCGCAGCTACCAGTGAAAGTTTCTTTAAGGAATTCATATTCAGCCGTTTTTGATGATCATGTAAGTTAACCAAATCCGTAAGCCTAGCAAACTAAAACAATGGTAACAAACGCCTGAAAACAACAAAAGGTCCTATCAGGACCATTTGCTGTCTTTTCCCACATAACTCTTTACCTCGGTATCCTATATAGTATAAATTTCGCGCCTAACTGATGTAATTCTACAAGAAAATATTCAGATGTAACCTGTAAGTTGCTGATGCTTACCTGCGGAATAAGTTTTTTTTTAATAAATATTTAAAAATGCAGTATCTGCCAACCAAAATGGTCTAATAGTTAAAAGATGCCTGTTTATGCAAAAACCTAACCTGTTTATGAGAGAATTCTCCCTGCCCTTTTCATTATTACTGCTTTGTATTGCCTCGTTCGGTGTAATTGCACAGCCTGCTGTTCAATGGGACAAAACCATTGGAGGAGATTACTCTGATATTCTGAGATCAGTCATTCAGACCCGGGACGGAGGATACATCCTCGGCGGAAGTTCAGAAAGCTCCATTTCGGGTAATAAAACGGCTCCATACAAGGGCCGTTTTGACTATTGGATTGTAAAGGTAGCACCCGATGGCTCCAAAAAATGGGACAGATCGCTGGGTGGAACCAATGAAGAAACGCTCTATGCTGTTAAAGAGGCGGCTGACGGCAGCTTTTTTGTGGCGGGACAATCATTCTCCACCGTCAATAGAGATAAAACGGTACCTAGCAAGGGTCTGGGAGATATCTGGATCGTTAAGCTGAGTGCCTCAGGACAGATCAACTGGCAAAAAACGATTGGCACAAGAGCCAATGAGACCATGAGCACCATGGAAATTACGCCCGATGGCGGATTGGCTATTGCCGGTACAACTTCCCCACCCGATCAGTACGGCACTCCTACCAACAGAGGGTGGTTTTTGAAACTGGATTCCCTGGCAGAGTTACAATGGAGCAAAGACATATTTGTCGATGGAAAAACACCCAGCCTTAATACAGTAACACTTACACCCGACGGAGGATATTTGCTCGGCGTAGGTACCGGAACATTACAGGACTCAGGAGGCACCTATTACCTGGTAAGATTGACATCCGCAGGCAATGTACTCTGGACCCGGGAGTTTAAGGGCACTTATAATAGCAGCGTCTTACAGTCGGTGATTGCTACCCCGGATGGCGGATATGTATTGGGCGGAACCACTAATGCCGCCGCAGGTTTCGACAAATCCGAAGAAAGCATTGGTTTCGACTATTGGATCATCAAAATCACCTCCAATGGAATAAAGGAGTGGGAAAATACCATCCAGGGTTCTGACAATGATCATTTTGCAGGGATGCAGCTTACGAAAGACGGAGGTTATCTGATTGCGGGCAGTTCCTTGTCCGAAACGGGCCTGGATAAAACGGTAGCTAATAACGGATATTCAAATATCTGGCTGGTAAAACTTTCAGCAACCGGAAGCATTGTCTGGAATGACGTGATCGGAAGCAACAACCGGGAATATGGCGATAGAGCTTCGGATATCATTGCAACCCGTGATGGCGGCTACCTGCTTGCAGCGACCTCAAGCTCCCTGACTGGCGGAGATAAAACCGAAACTTCACGCGGCCAGGAGGACTACTGGATCGTCAAGCTTGCCCCTGAAAGTGCAGCACTCCCGAAAATGCCCATCCGGATCAATGCAGGCGGGCCGGCTTTCACGACTGCTACCGGGAAATTGTTTACTGCGGATCAATATTACGCCGGCATTGAACGGCCAAGTACAGTTGCTACCGGCGACATTCTCAATACAACCAATGATGTGCTTTACCGCTCGGGCCGGATCTCGCCTTCTTTCAGCTACAATATCCCGATTATGAGCGGAGAAGTGAATGTAACCCTGCATTTTGCCGAAACCTACTTTGGTACACCCGGTAAAAAGGGAGGAGCAGGCAGCAGGCAGTTTCATGTAAACATGGAAGGCAGCCGCAAGCTGACCAACTATGACATCTTCGTTGCTGCCGGGGGAGCCATGCGCGCAGTTCAGGTAACCTTTCCTGTCACGGTTACGGATGGTTTACTGAACATCGACTTTCTGACCGGAGCTGCCGACATGCCCAGGATTTGCGCCATTGAAGTGATGAGTGCCGGCCTGACCCTGAACCCGATTGCCGATTCCTATGTGCAGGGCGGGATTTATAGTTATAACAACTATGGAACTGCAAACCTGCAAATCAAATCCTTGACAAATGATCCGGACGTAAGCCGCGCTGCTTACCTGAAATTTCAGTTGCCGGCTACGGGCGTGATCACCTCGGCCAAGCTGCGCATTTACGGGCATAACCATGAAAACAGCAATGGTATCAATCTGCATGCTTTTGGCGTAAATGATGACAGCTGGACAGAATCGGGCATTAACAAAACCAATGCGCCGGCTGCCTCGACACCTTCGCTGGGATCTGTGGCAGTCAATGGTCAATACCAGAATTATGAAATTGATGTTACCAGCTATGTGAAGGCACAGCAGCAATCCGGCGATGGCATGGTGAGCCTGCTTTTGGATGATCCCAGCAGCCGCAATATCAAACTGGTTTTTAACAGCAGGGAAATGAACAGGGCTCCGCAGCTATTCATCCAGGCTTCGAGCAGTGGTGCGCGGGTTAGTCAGGAAGCAGTTGTATCTGAAACACCGGAAAAGGAGCCGTCGGCTATTTACCCCAACCCGGTTAAAGACCAGCTGACAGTTTCGCTTTCGGCTGGCCATTCCGGACCGATTTCTTTTGAGCTGATCAATGTATTCGGAAATGGGTACAAGCTTACGGCGCCTCAAAGTGCCAGACCGGGAGAAAGTACAGCATTGAACATCGCCAATTTGCCTGTTAATACAGGCATTTACCTGCTAAAAATTGAATCGGAGACATTCACGGAGCTTGTCAGAATGGTTATTGAAAAGTAGGTAGCTCATGTTTCAATTCTGAGATTTGCACGATCAATGCGTTTTTTCAAAAAACACTATTCCTACCCGGTTAATATGGTTAATCAAGTCCTGATTCTCAATTTTGTGGAGGGCAAAGAGGTCGATCTTGTACGGCAGCATCAGGTCGTCCAGCTTTATTTCAATCTTGAATATTTGAGACAGATCAAGCTCCGGCCCTACCAAAACCAGATCAATATCGGAGCCGTTTCGGTAATTCCCTTTTGCGCGCGATCCATATAAAATCGCCTGCTCTATTTGAGGATGCTCAGCAAATACGCCCTGAATGCCCTTTATTGTTTTTTCTGATAATCCGTACACCATTCGTTTCTTGCTCTGATATGCTCCATCGTTTCCTGAAACGTTACAAATAGCGGGTAAAACTGACCGACAATGTTTGTGTAAATCTCTTCAGAAATTTCCTCGTTATAGGTGTGGCTGGTGAGCTTTCTTTTTTTGATCATTTCCATCCAGTTGTTCCCGTCTGAGATCAAATTAACACTAAAAGCCTGCCGCGTTGCATTTCTTAAACCTCTGATTTCCGTATTGCCCTGGTAAATGAAAAAATCCTGCATTACTTTCCAGGCCAGCTCGTGCGTGTATTCGAATGCTTGGATAACGCCCTGTCTTTCGAGTTCACTCAACGAACGTTCGGCATCAAGCTGCAATGCTGCACCCAGCTTTTTAAGAGCCTTTTTATAATTTTCAAAGCGCTGCTCCCAGCGGATATCCTGCTCGCTCATAGGTTCTGTTTTGTGCTAAAATCAAATCTTACTTCCCGATACATTATCTATTATTAGCTAAATAACAGTCAGTTACATCTATCGAGGTACAAAATGGGTACAAAACCCGATTGATTAGGAACAATCAATTTAAGAATTACCATCACTTATTTGTATCGAACATCTACCCAAACCGGTTACAAACGTCCTCAAAAAAGTGCTTCGTACCTTACTTCAAGCCGAAAATACTTGATTTCAACCTAACCTTCCATTTATCAGCTGTTACTTAACTTCGAAGCAAGGAATCTTGGTATGGAGAATCTGATAGAAACTTACATAAGCAAGGACGACAAAGACTCAGACCGAGCTAAAATTTGATCAGTGAGACAGTTTGGCTTACGCAGATAATGATGCCAGACCTGTTTCAGACGACCGTACCCAATATCAATATGCACCTAAGCAATGTATTTCGGATGGTGTACTGATCGAAGAAGCAACTATTAAGAATATCTTGATAGTTCGAATGGAGGGAAAAAGAGAGGTAAAACGGAACCAGAAGGTTTACAATCTTGATGCAATTATCTCAGTGGGCTACCGTATCAAATCTGAGACAGCTGCAAAATTTCGCCAGTGGGCTACCCAGCGTTTAAGGGACTATCTGATACAGGGTTACGCCATAAACGAGAGGCGGCTAGCCCAGAAGCAACAGCAAGTTCAAATCCTGAAAGACGGAATTCGTATTCTAAGCAGAGCCATCGAAACGAAGATCGGAGACCTAGATATTGCATGGCTTGACCAATTTGCAAAATGTCCTGAGCTCCTAGACGACTACGATCACGAAAATCTTGACCAGAAAGGTCGAAACATGCATCCAGCTGCATACCGGGAGTTGCCAGACTACCAAACAGTCATCGAAGCAATAAGAAGCGAATTCGATTCCTCTGTTTTTGGTAAAGAGAAGGATGATAGTTTCAAAAGCTAAGTAGCACAGATCAGCAAAGATTCGGTGACGTCGACTTCTGTCCCTCAATCGAAGAAAAGGCAGCCACCCTACTCTATCTGATAATCAAGAACCATTCATATGTGGACGGCAATCAGCGCATTGCTGCCGCCTGTTTTTTACTTTTTCTATCCGTGAATGGATTGTTAAGAGCAACCGACGGAAGTGTGCTAATCTGTAATGAAACACTTGTCCCTTGATGTATCTTGCAGCTGCTAGCCAGCCGGATGAGATGGACACGGTAAAAAAGCTAATTGTGACAGTGCTGAAACGAAACCAAGAAAAGTTGCAAAATTACTTACAAAACAAAGCTCTAGCGCAAATCTAGCCATATAAAATCAGAGACGACATATCACCATATTACCCAGTCGGAACGATCGATTCATTGTAAAATATAGACCCCTAAACTACATATAATGAGAGATTACTGAACAAATTAATAGCTTCGACTTAATTTACAACGTCCACTAGCAGAGAATAATCTACACAAAAAGAAGCAGAAGATCTACGCTATCACGGGAATATCCAGTGATAGCGATAAAGTACTAACATGCCAGAAGAGAAAATAGAAAAACATTAAAAATAAGTCTGAAGCCTATCAATTTGGTCTGATCACGAGACTACAAACTTCGAGCGTCAAAGTTATAAAAATTCAAATAAAGCAAATATGGAAAATAGAAACCGTGAACTTGCAACCTCCGCCACAAGCAAAATTTACGAAAAAGTCAATAATGCTTTGGCAGAAAAGGACGGTGACAAACGATGGTTTTGGGAACTTCTACAAAACGCCAAAGATACAGTTGCAACATCAAATGGCATGGTTGACGCAAGGGTTATAATTGATTATGATCAGCATAAAGAGCCGTTTCTTAGGTTTGAGCATAACGGTACGCCATTTCGATATAGTAACCACAGATTTAAATTTGATGACCCCAAATGCTTGCTTCTTGCTGACTCGGGAAAGATTGAAGAAGATGAAATAGTAAGGGAGGACATTACCGGACAATTCGGAACTGGATTCCTTTCAACCCATATCCTGTCTCTAAAAATACTCGTCGAGGGCGTATACTTAGATCGTGACGAAAGATATTATACCTTTTCCTTTGTTCTGGATAGAAAATATAACAGTAAATTTGAATTAGCTGAGAAAGTAGAAAACTCACTAAATGAGTACGACAGTAATTTCAAACCAACCAATCAACCTAACCCAAACGGCTTCAATACAAGGTTTACCTACTACTTAAATGAGAATAAGGATGGTCTGGCCAAAGGATTTGATATTGTAAAAAACGGCATAAACGGAATACACAGTCTCATCCCCTATGTTTTATCGTTTAGTAAGGAAATCAGATCTATCGAAATTTGTGATAAAATAATTTCTCATAATATTGCCAAATCCTCACACTACAACAACTCAAGTAATAGGGAAAATCACGTAAAAATAAACCAAATTTCAAAAGAAGTATATGATTTCGATAGACGATTACAACAAAATTTCACTATTGAAATTGCAACTTGTTCGTCGCTTTCAGAACAAATTGACATCGCTATCCAGCTCAATCGAACTGATACATCCTTCAAAATTGTACCGCCTCAAAATGAACTACCCGTTCTATTTTGCACCTTTCCGTTAATCGGAAGTGAGCAATGGCGATTTCCAGTAATTTTAAATTGCAGCAAGTTCTATCCAAAAACGGAAAGAAATGGTATACTGCTTTTAACCGGCAAGGATAATGGAAACCAAGTGCGTGTGGAAAATGCAATTATTCCATTCAAAAAACTACTAGAATATGCAATTAAAGAAAAGTGGATGGATCTATTTTGGCTTGCCAAAACAGACTATGAAATTTGCCCAACTGAATGGACTTCAGAGGATTGGTACAAAAGCGTTCTTAAAACTATTCGGCAACACTTAACTTCACAAAAACTCGTTCTAACTTCGAACGGCGACTATATACAGCTCGGACAGGCATTTTTTCCCAGTGAAAAGGGAAACGAAAAAACAACTGATTTTTGGGAAATATGCAAAGATATAATTGGCCATTCAATACCGCAAAAAGAAGACATTCATTTGTGGAATGAAATTATAAAACATGACTACTCAACATGGGGGTTTGATTTAAGATATGATTTAAGATCGCTATTAAAAGAAATCGAATTTAAAAATAATTTATTACAATTGGCAGAAAATAGATTTTCATCCAACAACGATGAAGCCATTAATTGGTTGAATAAAGTATTTAACTACATTTTTAACGAAGCCGAGAAACCCGAACTATTGCAGTCAATATCATGCCTACCGAACAAAAAGGGTATATTTATGAAAGTCGGAGATATGAAAAATTTGTTACATTCTGATGTTGACTCAAAAATACCAGATTTAGTTATTGATATTTATAAAAATCTTAGTACAAAAAATTGGGCAGATTTTTTGCTTCACCCAAGTATTCTAATTTCGGAAATTGCTGAAATACCGAAATACGGAATTAAACACATCTCCGAAGACATCGATAAAATAATATCTGATAGACGGAGTGATCAAGATACAGTAAGAGAGGCTGTTAATCAAATAATTTCATATGCTTCTCCGCCCTCAGACAATGATGATGAATATGTAAATTGGCGTTTGGGGCTTTGGCAGCTTGCCAAAGACTTAGATGATAGTATTACTGAAATAAAAATAATAGATGGCTTAACTCCAAACTTTTGGAACTCCTCAGATAATTGGCTACTTACAACATTGGTGCATGACGTTCAAGCAACAAAGGACATTGAAACCCTAAAAGCAAGATTAAATTCTGAAACAATTGAAAACACTTTAAATTGGGTAAACCGTTTCATTAATTTTTACCTTTATAATAAGAAAGAAACGTACTACAGTGAAAAAAGTGTCTTCCCAAATCAAAATGGAATACTGAAGAAAAAGCAGGAAATCTTCTTTGACAACGGGATTATTAAACCCTTGAAGGATATTTTAGATAGGTTTACTTACCTATTAGAAAATCCATTGTATTGGTCTTTCACAAACATACTTTTAGATCAAAGTATAAGAGGCTTTGAAAATCACCAATCCAAGTCGACAGTAGATATTTCCGCAAAGATCAATGAGCTCATAAAAGCTATTGAAAAAAACTATCTAATAAATACAAAAGACGATATAAACGGTGCTTTTGAAGAAATTTTCTTCACACTGGTCTCATTAAGCTCAGAGCAGCAAAAAAAACACTATGGACATCGAGAGAAATTATTGACTTTTTCCTATTCAGTATTTGATAAAAATGTCGAAAAAGAATTGCAGATATTTTCTAATTTAGATGATTTTGATTTCACTCTTTCCAATGAGTATATTCTAACACTTATTGCGGAAAAATTGCAGAGATTAAACGGATTAGAAAACTTACTGGAATTCAATGATATATTCAAATCCAAAAGCAAAAATCAGGTTATTGAATGGCTTGACGATCTGATACTTTTTATTGCCAGTTTTGAAGATGAAAAACACAGAAATTTATTAAATAAGTTTGCATTCATTCCCAATCAAAGAAATAATTTTTGTACTCTAAAAAATCTAAAAAAGGACGATAACATTCCCGACGATTTAAAAGATATCGCCAACGCCAAATATCTTCGCCAAGATTGGGATGAATGGCTGTTACATAAGGATTTGAGAGGTGTTAGTGAAAATTTATTTGATGAAACAAATACATATTGCTTAAAGCATATCGCAGATGAAATAGATGGCTGTGTGAGAGATTTTAAAGGCGATAAGCAAGAGACAGCTTTTTCCGAACTTGTATTTTTACTTAATCAATCCAGCTCCGTAAAAAAAGATGTAGAAAAGAAATACTTCCCTTTCTTCTTAAACAACAAGGATATGCTCATTGTGGGCACATTGGGTGAAGGGCGAGATTTAGATAACGTTTCTACAATATTACAAGATCGTGAAAAGCTAGATATTCTGGCAAAAATAGCTAAAAGTGGAATCGCGATAGAACAGTTAATGAATTTCAACGATGCATTGAAGTTGGTGGGAGCTGCCAATATTACAATTCTGGTTAAAGAAGCAAAACTGGAGCAAGAAAAAGTCAACTTTCAAACAAACTTAGGCGATCTTGCTGAACAAATTTTTAAACTGGAAATTGCAAGTAAGGGAATTGTGGTAGAACGAACAGGCTACGGCTCAGATTTCATTCTAAAAAAGAACAAATTTTCTTGTCTCGTTGAAATAAAGTCCTTTGTTATTGGCACTGATAGCTCAGTAAAAATGACCTCCTTACAAGCACAAACGGCGGTTTCATCTGACAGCTACGCGTTGTGTGTCTTCCCAAAATCTACTACTCTGCCAACTGACAGTGATTTTCGGGAAAAAGTACTATTTGTGACTAATATTTCAGAAATTTTAAAAAATTCAGTTGTATGTGCAAAGGAACTCGAGGAACACAGACTCAGCGCGACAAAACAGCCGATTGGTTTAGAGTTCGAGAAATGGGAATATAAGTATAATGTGGCTTCGTCTATCTGGCAGGAAGGAAAAAACTTAGAACAATTTATTCACCACATAGTTATAATGGCCGAGGCATTGTAAACTTTCCTTTTCAGGAAAGTTTACAATTTCGGGAAAGCCTACACATGTACATGCGGTTCATAGTCCTTCGAATTACAGATTAGGTGCCATATATTAGTCGCAATATTTCTATTTAGCCCTCTCTCACCTAATACAGGTAGGGTACAGAGCTGGCAATGATGAATGCCGCCGGCGCCAGCCAATTTGAATGGGCGTGAAATCGTATCTTGGTTCTGGTCAGCCGCCGGATAGATAAGTAAACTCCGGGAGGCTCGGTAATGATGGTTGTAAGTAAACATTTGCTTCAAGTCATCACTAGACGGAACAAGCTGCGTATTCACTTTCCACTTGGTGTCCACAATAATATTAGGCCACTCTTCGTCCCTAACTTCTTTCTTTTCCAAATAGATGTCTGGCTTGATACTATGATTTCCCCAAAACGGCTTTGTGTTTTGACAGTTAATAGTATAGGCATTAAAAAGATCAGACTTTCTGATTCTCTGCCAGACATACTGCTCCCAAACCCGATTCATGTCGAATAGAAGCGCTAACACCGGCTTCCACCCAGCCATTAAATCAGGATGGTAGTTTAGAAGTAATAGTTCACAGAGTTGAATAGCGGACCGATAGACGCTCGTCTTTCTATTATAAACCAGCTCATCGAATCGGTGTGAGCTAGTCGATATGTCTGCTTGTCGAGGAAAATTGAGTAGCAGCGTGTGGGTGCGGCCGACAAGTAACGTTTGATAGGTTAGCGAAGGAATAAGTCTCAACGTTTTATAAAGAAGTTGATTGAGTAGATTATCGTTATCATAGGTGGGATAGTCTACACAAAAGCGCTCCTGATGGGCGTAATTTTGGGTTATTTGCCGATGTACGAGTAATCTGCCTTTACAAGCTCCCCTATTTTCCTGCACCCGCCGATAAGCCTTCAATAAACCCTGATGTTGTAATAATTCAACCTCATCCAGAAAAAGGGCGATATACAACTCAAGGATTGAATGTGACTTGACACGAAGGGAAGCTTGAGTGGGGCTTCGAACGTCTAGCAAACGGCTTTCAATCAACATGCCGACCAGTACTTGCTGCCACAAATTAGCATCACCCACGTTTCCCACTTTCGGTAAAATTTCGATCGTTAGTGATCCAACCCGGATTATACCCACGTATTGACTAAACTGTACACCCTGGTGGATCAGTTTGAAGTAAGGTTGGGGCTGCTTCTCATAATATCGGGTCAAAGCCGTTAAATGCTGTTGGGTAAAAGTCGATGACTCGTTGGCGATGACTCGTAACTTATCGTGCTCAAATACCTGAATAATCGTATCTCTGTTCATACAGTTCACAAAACCCCCCTAATAGCGTCAAGGGTTACCGGTTTTAGATCCCATAGGACAACTTCCTCATACTCGCTGGCTAAATCGGCGTCAAAGTCAGCAAACGAGGCTATTGATATCCGCTCCTCAACAAATCCTCTGCCAAGCACCAAGCCGATTTTTCGGTAGTCGTTATAGAAGTACTCCTGTAATAAAGGAACAATGCTGTAGCTAAAGGCATCAACCAGCTGCTGTTCGGTCTCCACGCTAGTAAGAAAAGCATGGCCAACACGCTGCTCTCTATTTCCCAATCGTTCCAACCGGTGATTTATGGTCGTTAGCAGTTGATGCAGCGGAATGTCTGCAATAGAACGGTTTAATAAAGAGGGGTCAGGTGAGATCTCTCGGAAGATGAACCTGCGCCGTAATGCAGTATCGAGGGCTTCAATACTCCGATCAGCCGTGTTCATCGTGCCGATTACATATAGGTTCAAGGGAACACCGAAAGGTTTTTTGGAATAGGGTAAGATCAGACTTGTTATTTCTTGATCCGCGCCCAACCGCTTATTGGTTTCCAGCAGCGTTATCAACTCACCAAACGTAGCTGATACATTCGCCCGGTTGATCTCATCAATAAAAAGTGCGTAAGGGGGAGCTTGTTCAAACCGGGTTTCGCGTTCCTCCTGAGTCACTGCCAGAGCCTGTGACAAGGAGTCAAATCCCGCTAGCTTAGCCGCTTCATCACAAGCCTTGTAGAAAATGCCAGGTTCAATAGTGTAGCTAATTTGTCCACCCCCAGTTTGGCCCACAATTGGCTTAAGCCCCTCGATGAAGTCTTCGTAGGTAAATGCCTGGTGAAAGGTGACGAATGAATAGCGTATGGGTTTGCCCTCCTCCTGGAAGTAATCGAAAAGTTTTGTTTGTAGATAGTAGGTCTTACCCGTTCCCGGTGGGCCATAAAGCAAGAGGTTTTTACTGGGTAAGATAGACGAATCGATTTGCATCGTGACCGGAATGGGAAGGTCTTCAGAAGAAAGATCGGACTCTTCAGAAGCACTATCAGTAGATGTTTTATACCGATCCTGACGAATCTTCATTTTTGCAAGCATGTGTTGAAATGCAGCCAGTTCAATCCGTTTTCCAGAAAAGTCAGGATACTCTTTTTTTGTATCTGTAATAGCAGCATCAACAGCAGGCAGAATCCCATCGATAAAGCTTTTTAGTTCACTAAGAGCAGCCTCACCACCAGAATTTGACTTAGATGATTTAGGATAAATACCAAACCAAAGCATAGCATTAGACTTAATAGATTGTCTAAACTCTATTCCATGTTCAGTTAACTGAAACGCAATTTGATTTGCCAAATAATGGCATATCTGTAAGGCGGGATTTTCCTCAAGGGCTTCTGCTGCGTTAGGCGTGAAAACTTGAAATTGGTACTCAAATCCATTATCTAACGGTTTCACTATAAAGCTGCAAAAATCAATAGAAGCGCCCGGGTAGTAGATAGGTACGTGCCAACAGGTAAATCCCAAATAATTTGACGCTTTCGTGCCGATGAAGTAATCGGCTTCGGCTCCCTTTGATGCCTTTTTGCGAACGGAGAAGGTAAATGAAGGATCTTGTTCGTGTTTATGCCAAAGCGTCTCATAGACGGCACTCTCTAGTTCGGGATAAGTCATAGTCGCGTCTGCCAGGTATAAATAATGGGTTTGTAATCCCAGAAGTAAATCTAACTTTTAAAAAAATCAATATTTGTTTCCAGGCAGGGGCGCAGACCATAATCATTGGTGCCAATCTGGAGGTAATTTCCGGCTGGAGACTGGAAATAGTCGAGGCCGCGACCCAGGCGAACACGCCAGCCGTTACTGAGCCACACTTCCCGGTCGTGCAGCGTCTCGCTGAAACGCAGCGTTAAAAAGACTCCCTGTTCTTCCAAGCTATCACCTAGCTGCGCAAACAATACTTTGTTTTTCTCCTGTTGTTCAACAGAGTCTGCCCCGGTGACTAAAGTGACTTTCTCGCAGTCGCCCAGTTTTACCAACAGCTCACAAAAACGGAGAAAGTTACCAATCTGGTGGGACGTCCGGATAAAAGGGTCTTCCACTACAACCTCCACAGCACCAATCAGATACGCACCAAACACAGTCTCATAGCTAAATCCTCGGTCACCGTAATGAATTTTAACATGCTTCTCAGTGAGCGCTGGTGGAGTTAACTCAATAATCGCATTTTCATCGATCTCTGCATTTGTCAGCTCATCGGCTGTTGACGGTCGAACTGATTGAGCCGGCTCGTCGATAAGGACTCGCTTAATGGCTGCTGGCTCCTCAACTAACTGCTCTGCGCTGCGCCGTGGATTTTGGGTAGCCGTTGCATATCGGCTTTCCGGGCAGTAGATGATCTGCTCGATACCAGCAGAATCCACGAAGGAAAGGTCAATCAACGCAAACTCGTCATCGGGTTTACGCTTGTTCATTTGCTCTTTAACCCGTCTGCGCCCCTCAATAGCATAGGCTACTAACTCGTCTAGTTCGACCGGGCTGGGTTTGCCATCAGGGTGGATAATTTTGAGCAGACCACTAATTGTTTTACGAATAGCCAGTTCGTCGCGGCCCTGTACGTTAGGGCCTAGCTGAACCCGGTTTACAATATTAAAGTACTCCGTATTATGCTTGAAGAGGTAATGGAAAGCCTCGGCCATGTAGTCGGTGATGAGTCCGAACTGGTTGGTCAAAAATTTCTGGTCGGTTTTAGGGATTTCCCAACCGGGCAGGAAGAAGAAAAACCGATCCTGTACGGCAAGGTCAAAAGCTTTTGGTAACGTTATGAATAGGTCGTGCTGATAGGAATTTACCAACTGTTCGACAGAGTGATCGATGTTACCCACGAAAGCAAAACTGGCCGAAGCAATGACTTCCTGACCACGCGAAAACCGTCCATTAGCCATGTAGTCCTTCATGATCTGGATCGTATCGCTGTCTTTGATCTTCATATTACCGACTTCATCAAACCCGATATTGTCCCAGAAACCGACCGCGCCAACCTTCTTGCGGGCGTTATTGTAAAGCAACGTCGCCGTACTGGCCTGGCCACCACTAAGCAACGTGGAGTAGGGCGAAAACTCAGAATAGAAATACGATTTCCCCGTGCCACGCGGACCTAGTTCTAAAAAATTGTAGTTGCTCTGCACCAACGGAATCAACCGGGCTAGAAAGTGCAGTTTTAATCGCAGGCCAGAAGGGAATTTTGACTTTATTTCGGGGGGTGGGTTGTCCATGATGGCCGGATTCAGCCCTACACTCCGCAAAATGACATCAATCCACTCGTCGCGCGTGAATGCCGAACGGCCTGTTAAAAACTGCTGCTCGTTGAACCGGGCTAGTTGGATAGGCTTTAACTCCTCGATATAAAACGCGTAATCGTCTTCCTCTACGTCGTTATGGGCTACTTTCACCTCAGCCCAGATACCACCTTCCAGCAATTTCTCATTCTCAGCGTAGAACTTCTCATTTATAGCAATGTGCGTCGAGTTGAAGTTCTCCATGGCGGCCCAGTGCCGTCGCTCGCGTTCGTAAAATTTAACGTGTACTTTGTCGATAAATTTATGTCGCCCTTTCTGGTGAACTATTGACTGCGCCCGGTTAGCCTCGTTAGGCCGTACGTAATTGCTCTCAATCACGTTCAACACGGCCTTCTTGCCTGCTTCAATTTCGTCGGGATCGTCGGTTGCGCAGTACTTGGAAAGCAGAAACTCCAGCACGAACGAGGGTACGTTAGCCGCTTTCTTTATCTGGTGGACCAGATCCTTCCGGACTACTTTGCCCGGAAACTGTTCATTCAATTTGTGATCGAGCGCGTCCATAAGTTAAAACGAATAGTCAGTTCTGAGCGATAATGTATCGTATTGTTTGCCCGTGGCAGGATTGATGGCTACGACATCGAAATTGCCTTCGAAGTCCTCCCCCATTTCCAACGTGAGGCTGCTGGTGGTTCCGGGGGTTAACTCGACGGTGCCCGCTAGTAGATTCACCCCGGTTTGATCGGCCAGTGTGCCCACGACCTCTCCACTGGCCACGGCTTCGATGCGGACGATGAGTGGCTCGGCAAAAAGGCTCTCCGAAAAAGCCGCCACCTGAATAGATGGACGCAGGCCTGTAATAAAGCCTTTTTTGTGACTAAGCGTCACATCAGCCTTCGATTCCGTTTTGACGACTGCCAGCCGCACCGTCAGCACCGGCACAATATTTTCCTGGAGAGATAGGCCTTCGTGGAAATAACGGGTGTTGGCCTGGTAGACACCAAACTGCCGGGCGAAGATGAACTGAGTGGCATCACTGCGAAGGGAGAGCCGCTCGGGCGTAAAACCAAGGCTGGCATCACCGGGGGTACCGATGCCTGCCAGACAGCGTTTTTTGGCCAGCCACCAGTCGCCGGGTGGTTTGGGCATATTGTCGCCCGGCTCGTAGTCAGGGTGGAGCACAAAGCCGTGATCAGCGGCAATGATGACCTGTTTGTAGCCCACTTGCTTGAGTTTATTGACCGCCCGAACCAGCTTTTTGGCTGCTTCCTGAATGGGTAACAGGGCATTGCTGCCCAATGATTCGCCAGAGGTATCAATCTCCGTGAGCGATAAACACAGCAAGTCGAAGGGCTTCTGCTTAGGGCTATTAAGGAAGTTGTCCAGCGAATGATGCTGCATTCTGTCGCCAAGCCGGGTACGTAGCACGCCCACTCGGTCCTGTAGGTTCTTGAGTACCACCCCATCAAGTTCGGCTTCCATGGACTCGCCAACATGTCTTAGGTAAAGCTTTTGATCCGCATCAGGCAATAGGGCTGCCATAGCCAATTTAGTTACCGTCGGAATGAATGCAGCGGATGGGATCAAATCGACGATATGCCCGTTTTTGGTCAAAGCCGTACCCACTTCCTTGCCTAGCTCGAAGCGTAGTGCATCGGCCCAGATGTAGGCAGTAGGCACATGTGCCTTAAGATTAGGTTCAATGTACTTGTTCCAGACCGAGGTGTTCTGAAACGGTATCGTACCAGGCCAGCCCTCTCCTACAAATAGCGATTGATACCGCTTTTGCAGCAACTCACTGCGGTTGCGGTAGGTTTGTCGCACGCGTTTGATATACGTTTCAATCAATTCGCTGCGGTCAGGCAGAATGTCGGTGTATTGTTCGAATGACCGTTGAAACTGGTCGAACCGGTACCAGTGGTTGGCGTACTGCTCAACCAATTGAGCTAGGGTCTCGTGACTTTGGATGGCCTCGTCGGTCAGGGTACCAGCGAAATGAAGTAGTTCCGCTCCGCAGCGGGCTACCTGCCAGTTGGCCGCCCGCTGCGGGTCGTGCCCCTCCCAGATGTTGCCCTGTACTAGTGACCACTCCTCGGCAGCTTCTGCTAGTTTGCCTGCCAGAATATCGTTGATGTAGCGGTGAAAATAGGTGTTGTCTTCAAAGGCGAAGGTGATGATCTCGCCGAGATCCGTTTCCTGAGCAAAAACTTCTGACAGGCCCAAGTCTTCGTCTACTTTACCAGCGTTTTCAACGTACAGTTCCTCCCATCCTTTTCGTTGCCGCAGCGTTTGACCCAGTTCCAGTATAAGCTTGCGCTGATTTTCTCCGCCCCGAGGTACGTTCGCAAATTGAACCGGCAGTGGTACAGGCAGGTCATAAACAAATTCGCTGAAGAGCACATACCGCCAGATTTCTTCCTGCACGTCTGGCAGCGCACTGCCGCTGCTTGCTTTAAGCCCCAACTGCTGTTTAGCGAAAGTCTTCCATTCGGCAGTGATCCCTCTTTGTTTTTTCCAGGCGGTCGCCATATCAGGCGATCCCGTCATGATGGCCAGCACCATTTCTGCGTCGGAACGAGTTCCGCCCGATTTCCCCCCGGTGAGGGTTTGCAAGAGCGCGTAGGTGTTACCGGCTCCCAGCGCATCGACCGTCTCGAAGGACGGCTCGCTATCGACAAAAAGGGTATCAATCTTCGATTCCTGACCAGGGTAGCAAGACTTGCACAGTTCAATATACCGGTCGGCGGGAGTGAGGGGAAAGATGGCTCCTCCAAGGCCAAACATAAAGTAGGGGTCCTTAATGCGGGCCTGATTGTCGGTTGGCGACTTGAGCGCCAGGTACAGCACCAGCCGGGCCTGCTCATTGGCGGGCAGTTCGACAGTATAAATTCGCTGGGCCTCTTCGCGGGCTTTGATGAACGATTTGCTGGCATCGACTACGTGCACCAGGTCGGAGGCCAACGTTGGCACTAGGTCATGGTAGCGGCCATTAGGGTCATAGACCAGCAGGGTTGGTGAATCTACGAGCTTCTGCCGCAGATAATCCGCTATGTACTGGTTGATGGTCATGGCAGTATGGTCGTTTGATCAGTGGTCGATTTCTTTTTCCCTTTTGGTCCGCTACCGGAGACTTTGGGGGTACGTTCCTTCTTCTCCCTGGGTTTTACACTACAAGTATCTTCCAGACCGTGAGCGATGGCCATACTCAGGTCGGTTTTGCACTTGTCTTTTACCCGATCCGGCCAGATGGGCAGCGTTAAGTGTGCCCAGTCGTAGTCGCCCCGCTGTAGTTCTTGCCAGGCAGCTTCGGTGGCCTGCTGCCACTTGCGGTTACGGAAAAAGCCGTGCAGCGGAGCGGCCGTGAGCAACACGCCATCGTCGTGGTTGGGGCGATACGGCAGGTCGGCAATGCGGAGCAGGTCGGCTTCCATTTGAGCTAGTTCAGCCCGGAGCGACTGCCAATCGGCCAGCAAACGGCGGTCTTTGTCGGTGGGGGTGCCCGATGCTTCCAACCGACGAATATCATCGGTGAGGGCGGCTTGTTTGGGCTTTAAGTACTCGCCAACGATGCGGTAAAGGGTTTGGTCGTTGAGCCGTGGGTAATACATCCAAATGGTGTATCTGCCAGATGGTACTGACAGGGGCCAGTAAATTGGCGCTGTGCGTTTGTTCTGGGTGTATTGGGCCAGATGGGCCGCAAAGAAACGATTGGGTTGACTCAGGTAGTCGGCAAGATCATTAGCGCCTAACAAAGCGGCCAATTCCCGTTCGATGGCATCGGCCTGCTCATGGTACAGGTAACGCAGCGTGGCCCGAATGCAGCGCATCAGATCGGCGGGGTCGCCGTCTTCCACTACTGCTAAGCCATCCATACGAAAGGGAACGGGGTACTCCAGCAGCCCATCCATGTTTAAACTGGCTGGACTTTGGGCTGGTAGGGGGGCAAAAATATCCTCACGAATGGGAATGCGCTCCGGGTGATGGGCCAACATAACATTCCAGCGGCCAAAGGCGACGCCTACGAGCCAAGAAAGTACACCCTCGGCCAGTTCGAGCTCCGATACATTGAAGACCGTACCCTCCGGACGAGCTTCTTCACTGTTAGTTATTTCCCGAATGTGGGCCTGATCTTCGGTAGTAATACCGAAATTGGCGTATACCTGCTCGTTAATCTGGACCAGCGAAGTCAAATGTGCGGTTTTACTTTGTGCAAATTGGCTCAAAACGGTTTCAATACTCTGGCTTATCGACAAACCTGATTTTAACGCTGGGCCAGTGAAATATAAACTCGTTTCTTCTCGCTCAAAAACCTCCTGAATCAGTCCATGATTGAGTAGCGTTTGTTTGGCAAGAAACGTCTCTAAGCTTTCGGGGAGGGTTGGATAAGGTGATTTGTTTATTACTCCATTTATGAACTGAGGATGGTTTGCTCGCTCCATACTTAGTTTCAACACATAGTCGAAGTAATCAGAGTTCCATAAGGAGCACGCGGGTAAGACGTCCAGCATGTTTGGAAATACTGTCAAAAATCGTCTTGCACTTGGAATACAACTTGCTGGAATAATATGTGGCTCAAACTTAGCTGTACGGACAGACCAACTCAAACCTACTCGAAAGTAGTATTCTTGACTGGAAATCTGTTTCGTAACAGATCCATATAGTTGCTCCGAATAAGTTTTAACGACCAAGCCGTTATTTTGCCAATTAATAACGGCTGTACCAGGAAAGACGTACCGTATACTACCATCTGTCATCAGAAAAAGTGGCCAGTCTCTACCTGACTTTTTGTCACGAGGTACTTCCCAGCAATTATAGACGAACCGAAAATTATCAGATGTACCCGCACCCTGTTTACATGTTCTTGACAGACCTGTTTCAAAAGAACTGTAATCTTCATGTAATGCGAATGTTTTATTATCAATCCAGTAACAAAGCGGTTCATTAGGGATCAACCGAAATCGACTCGTTTTTTGGTTAAAACGGTTTTCTCCAGTTGTAAGAGCATTGAAGAGCATTGCTTCCTTCTGGTCAGCATTTGCTTTGGTGGCTCTCAGAAATACGGAAGTAGGATTATCCTTTCGCCCCATAACGTAAGCCGCTGTCTCCACCATCGCGTCCAATACGCCCATGCCGAGATCGGCCATGTATTTTAGGTATGTATGGTGAATGATGTACTTCTTTCGCCAATTCAGATAAGAGCCTAGGAAAAAAATGGTACGTGTAGAGATAGCTCCCAGCAAACCCACGTCTGTCAGCATCTCGTGCATACGCTCCACAAATACAGCGGCTAAATCGCCCTTTCCGTCGGGGTATGTCCTATCCACGTAGGCTTTGGTAGCCACGGAGGTTGCGCCAAAGGGCGGGTTCATTACCACTACATCGTAACGCTGTCGGCAGAGCTCAATGAAGGCAAAGCCCCGTGCGGTGTCATCAGCAAAGAGTAGCTTCTGGTAGGCATCTTCCGTGGTCGACGACTCCGCCAAACGGCGCAAGTGGTCCAGTACCTCATGCTCCGCCTTCTCGAAGAACTCTTCGCGTTGTTGCCGGTCGTTGAGATTGCCGATTTGCTCGGCCTCGGCCTGCGCTTCGGCGTCGAACAGATCGCCCTGATTGGTTTTAACCAGTGTATTCCAGTCGCGTTCAATCCGGCCAATTTCCTGCCGGATCTCGTGCTCAATACGCAGCACCACGCCGGTTTCGCCCGCTAGCTGCATCTGCTGCCAGAGGTGCAGCACCAGTCGACGCATGGGTTTGCTCAGGCCCTTTACGGCCTCGCTCAACAACTGCGGATTTCCGGGCATAGCCTCGGCCAATACCAGGTTGCCACGCGTAATGGCCGGCCGGTTGGCGGGGGCCAGATTCATCTCGGCAAAGCTGCGTTGAGCCCGCAGCCACAGGCTCAGTCCGGCCATTTGCAGCGCCCGAGGGTCAATGTCTACCCCGTGAATATTGTGCGCCAGAATCAGCGACGGTACCTTCTGCAAAAACTCGGCGCGCGTCATCACATCACGCAGATCACCCAGAAGATGGGGGTATTTATCCCATGCCTCGCGGTAGATAATCTCCAACAGATCAAAGGCGTACAGCCCAAAGTGCATAGAACCGCAGGCCGGGTCGAGCATCCGAATGTGGCGGGGGTCTTTGGGGTTTGGGATTTCCGGTGCGTCCACGGTCGATTCCTTCACCATAAACAGGCAACGGTCGGCCAGTTCGGTCTGGCCACCCGTCATATCGTACCAGATGCGGCCCAAAGTGTTATCGATCAGAAACTGCACTACATAACGAGGTGTAAAGAACTGGTTCCGCACGGCCAGTTCGCGGCTGTTACGGGGAGCCTGCGCTTCGCGCATTTGCTTACGCTCGTCGTCAGCATTGTAATACTGGTACATCCAGCCAATAGTTTCGTCTTCCTGCCAAAGGTTCAGCACAGGCCGCCCTATCTGCCTAAACGCTTTGATGTCTTCGGCATTAAGCAGTTCAAACAGTTTTAACAGTGTCGGTTCGGTGGGGAATAGCAGCGCGTAGGGCGAATACCTGTCAAAGACGGCAGGTAGGTCTAGGGCCAGCTCGTCGAACACAGCATCGAGGTACCAGCTGTAGCGCGTAAACTGGTCGGCCGACATACCCTGGCCAGTTACCGAGTCAAACACCTGAAAGCCTGCCGAATTGTAGCCCTGTCGAACCGTTTCAGTAATGATGGTCCGTTCCTCGGCCATACGCAATGCGGCAAATCGGTTCAGGACCGTGAAGGCCTGTTCTCGCACCAGTTGCTGCACGGCGTTTTTCTCTTTGTCCTTGGCCGTAACGATATTGCCGTAGAGGTATGTTAGGCGGTCACGCAGTAACCGCGCCCGATAAAGCCGGTCGGTATCGCGGGTGGTGAGTTGTTCCAGCGGAAGAATAGAGCCGTCAGGCCGGATGCCGTAGAACTGCTGAAGCTGACTTTCTACATCGGCAATCAGCAGCCGTTTCACGGCCTGTACAAACGCGTATAGTTTATTTCGGGCGTCTTTGGTTAGGGCCATTGATATGTCAGAAACCGGTAAGCCGGTGTGATTAAAGAGTGAATCAGTTTACCAGATCAGTTCGATGACCTCGCCATCAGTCAGACCATTTTTCAGAGACTGTAACTCCTTGATAATGTGGTCGAGGTCTGTCTTTTTTGTGATTTTTCGGGGTAAATGTACTAACCGAACGGTGCGCGTTTTCGGCAGGGGCGTTCCAGGGTCGGCCACCACCGGACGAGTAGTATCCAGATTGCGGTAGGGCAAGGGATCGGGGGTCGGGGGCGCGATGTTATTATCGGCCGCCATCTGGTCTATCTCCGTGTGCAGGTTGCTCAACTGCGTCTGCAACTGAAAGCCTTCGTTCACAATATCCTGAATACCCTGAATGCCGCTCTTGTTAGTAATTTGGGCTTTGCTCAGGCGCTGTTCAATCTCATCGCGCTGTTCGTCGGTCAATTGGGAATATGCCGACCGGTTTCTCACGTCGGCAATGGCCTTATCGAGCCGGGCGTTCTCAGTTTGTTCAAACTGCTGGCAGGCCAGCTCGATGCTTTGCTGCACCTTGCCCAACGTATCTTTCAAGTCGGGAATCCGGTCGTAAAATTCATCGATGCTCAACATCTGATCGGCAACGCCCAGTTGTCCGACCACCTCCGTCCGAAGTAGCTCAATAATAGGTACGTTCGGTAGGGTTTGTACGCTTTTCTGAACCTCACGCAGCGCCCTTACTGTTTTTTCAGTCGCCTTGTTGTCCAGGCACTCCCGCACTTTTTTGGCCCATTGCAGATCTACGTACAGTGTGGCATCGGCTTTTCCTAGTCGGAAGGTAGCATCGGAGCCATCACCTTTCAGGATCTCGGTGATACCGTCCTGCAAACTCTTTATACGGTCGGCCCCCGGCAAACCCAGCGTTTGCAGTCGAATATCCAGGCCTGCGTATTTATCTTTCAGGTCGGGGAAATGTTTGATTACCGTTTCAGCTATTTTCTGCGGCAGGGGCAATACCGATACGCCCGTCAGGGCAGTCAGGTTCTGAGCGGCTACTTTTTTCTGTTCGTTGCTGGGTTGATCGCCCGTTTGCAGGGTAATGCCGATCTGTCCAAAACCAGTAGCATTGGCCAATTTTTCGATTGACGTAGGCCCTTTCACCGTCACGTATTCGCCCCCAATACGGAGCTTTACCATGGAGGAGAGAAACATCACGGCCACCAGATAGCGAGTGGTATCTTTCGACCAACCAAACTCCGGCTCATTGAAGCGGTCGAGCACTTTCTTGCCTTCGGCCTGTCCGTCGCGGCTCAGGAACTCCTCAATCGACTTCAGGGCCGATGCTTTCGTGTCGATGCTCCCGTCTGCTTTGATAAGGCCAAAGGGGTTCAGGGATTCGGGCAGGTTTTTCAGGTCGTCGTACTGAAGCAGTTTCTTGGCTGCGTCACTTTCAATGTTCTTGGGTGCCTGGTCATACTTGTGGTACACGGTCCTAGCCACCGCTTTCAGGCAGTTGGCCATTGCATCCTTGTACGAGGTCGCGCTGTAGGTCTTCGTCGTTTTGGCGGCTCCCCGGAAAATGAGTTGACCGTTTTCCAGAGCGCGGACCATGCGTTGCCGCAGCCGCTGTTTCAGTCGTTCGGCATCCTGCCGCTGCCCTTCCATGTAATCGGCTATTTCCTTGCCTTCATGCTGGTTGCGTTGCTTGTAGATATGCTCACATCGCACAATCTCTTCCAGATCAGCCACCCACGAGTCATCAAGTTGCCCTACGGCGTAGTAAGTATTCTCGGCCGTTTTTTCGGTGCTCAGGCGTTCCAGTTCCGTCACCGTCCGATTATACGAGTCGGGTGCTTCAAAATGCAGTTGAGCCTGAATGGTTTCGTTGATTTCCAGCACCGATTTCGTGCGCTCCTCAAAGGCAAGCTGTACGCCGGTGTTAACCGTTTTCTCGAGTACTTTTGCTGAAGGCACGCGTGGAAACAATTCCTGTACCTGCGTGTCCAGCAACTGACGCACCTCAGAACTGGTTGGAATGTGCTGGACCTTATTGTCGTCGATGCGCAGAATAGCATCGGTCATAAACCGAAGCTGCCCGTCCACTTCTTTTAGGGTCAGACTGCGATTACTTTTTAATTCATCAACCTTTTGTCGAACCTGATCTTTTAGCGATGGGCTGCTTACCGATGGGTGCATCATCACCGCCAAGTTGTTCACCGTCAGTGGAAAATCATCCACGATCTGCAACACCGCCACCGATTTAGCAATCTGGTGTTCCAGACTATCTTCGTTGTAAATCATGCCCACTTTATCGACAGCTTCTACTACGTACCCGTACGACTTTTGAATGTCGGCACGCAAAATATTGAAAATGCTGACGGTAGTGGCCAGCGTACCCACTTCCATTTCGGCCAGGGATTGGTGCGACCGGTCTACGAGTACATCCTGCACTACCCGGATTACGGAACGCAGGCCAATACCGCCCCGTCGTGATGCCAGTTTGCCCAACAGTGTTAGCAGGAGGGTAAAGTGATTGGGTAGAAAGGGATATAAGTCAATAAAGTCTTTCTCCGTCAGGTCGGCTTTGAAAATGGTTTTCTCCGCATTTTCGAGTTTTGTCCGAATGCGCAATGACTCGCCATGCTGGCCATACATGGCTTTCAGAGTGCTGTTACCGGCCGCCGATTTCCCCAGCAATCGTTTGGTTGCAATCTCCTTAATGTCCGAGGCCTCAATGTCAATCTTGATCGGAAAACGGTCATTGAGTTTGTAGAGCTTATCCGAATTATAGCGTGCATTGGCGTTGTCTTCCGTCAGCGTTTGCTGGGCGGTGGCCAGTAGCCACGCCTTACCCTGTCCAATATCTTTCAGGTTATGCAGCGTACCTTGCAAGGCCAGAATCAGATCTTCTTTGGCGGAAATGTACTGCCCTACCTCATCGACAATAAAGATCACGTTGTCGTGACCTGTTCGCTTACGGATTAAGGCCAGCATCTTGGTCATACGTTCCTGTTCGCTCTCAATACTGTCGATCTGCATGATCTGAAACGAGCGGGCATCGGCCCAGATCTGCGGATACAGAACCGGTGCCATGTTTTGGGCCATGGCCTTTGCTTTCAGCGGATTGTTATGCTTTACTTCATCCCAATCGGTGTCTTTCTCATTTCGGAGCGTCTGCTTGAAGGTATCGAGCTTGCCATCCATTTCCAGCATGCGCTCAAATAGGGCCATCTTCTCTTCCGAGGGGTAACCGGCCCATTTCATCACTTCGTTGTAGATGATTGTACCCACGGGAGCCAGGTTGTAGCTGCCAATCTGCTGGGCCGACAAGTCGATTAGAAATACGACCGGATCATACTTCTTCACCAGTGAATTAAGCAGCGGCTCGATGGTGGGTGAGTTGATGCGGTTGGCCAGCCGGTCGCGCAGGGGTTTCCCCTCGATAGTTCGCTTGTGGTCCAGGGCCAGACCAATATATTTGGAGAATGAGCTTTTGCCCGAACCGTAAAAGCCCGATACCCAGACGCCGATCTCGTGGCTGCTGTCCCTCAGGCCGGCATCAAGGGCCTCTAGTAAGGTTTCAAAATTATCCCGCAGCCTATCTGTGACCACATACTCGCCAATCTCTTTGGCTAAAGCTTCCTCGCTGAGATTACCAAACGTAACAACTTTTTCAATGGTCCGGTAAATATCTTTCGTCTCGTCGAATAATGTTTTTATAGAGGGCATTTCCTGGTATGGTTAAAGGTGTTTGGACCGGTATGAGCCGTCGGGCGGATAAATCGATAAAAAGTCAAGACTCGATCCGGTTAGCTGACCTGGATATAGGACAACCATCGGCATTAGAATATCACTGTACAGCTGCTGTTCAATCGGTCCAAAGCGTGAGTAAGGGTGCAGGCATTCCAGATCGGTAATAAGCAGTAACGCCTTTTTCAGGTGACTTACTTCAGCCTGTTTGGCTAAAATGGCCTGCTCAATGATCCGCTGGCTGCGAACCGACGCACCAAGGTCATCAAAAAGGCTCGCGATGGTCAGTGCGTCATAATACTGCTCCTGGTCCAGCCAGATTTCCCGATCAGGGCTATTGCCAAAGAAGTCGTTGATCACGTTGGCAATTGACACTAGGTGAACCGTCCAGCCTTTGAACTCAGCGAGTTTGGTCAACGTCTCCGTTTTTCGTTTAACGGACAGTGCTTGATCGGGAGGAAACGTCAGGTAGTAAATCTGTTTATCTCCCGCATAGTGGTTGGTGGACGGTCTGCTTAACTCGTCCAGCATGGTGTTGAATTTATGCTCTACTGATTCCATCGGCTGTAGCTTCTAGGGATTGGTAAAACCAGGAAATAGTCACTAACTCACCCGAATATTGGGCAATAAAGTGGCCACGCTGCGCCAGTTGTTTAATGCGACGGATCAGATCATTGGTCGATAGCCCCAACACCGCCCAGTCTGGTAACTGGAGGAGCTGCATATCTGACAAGCCCTTGAAATGGCCTTCATGCAACAGAAAGTTGACGGTGGCATCTGCGGGTGAAAAGTATCGAATAGCTTTGTTTTTTTCAATCAATCGAAAATCAATTAAACAGGCAATCAGGTGCTCTGCGACTTTCTGACTGGTTGAGGCCGACCAGGCCGTTGTCGTACGCCTTTCTGCAATAGCCTCCTGTATAAACTCAGCAGGATCAGTGGTTTGAACCCGACTCTCTCCAGCGGCCACCTTCGGCCAATAAACCTGCCGGATAAAATCGCTCAAAATGGTATTAACCCGGCAGGTGAACACCAGAAATAGTTGGTTTAGCACCTCAAAACCTATTTGATTCACCTGCAAGCTTTTCAGAGCCGCCACCGTATCGGAACCAGCGGCCACGTAACGCCGGAAAAAGTTGGAGCGAAGAATGTCGTCTACTCGGTTTTGGGTAGCCTTACCCAACAGGTCCGTTTCTTTTACGAAGCGACTAAACGCTTCTTTAGGCTGACCGGGTTGATAGGCTTCGAGCAGGACTAATGTCTCCTGAACCAAACCCGTAGCTTTCAGTAAGTCTGTAGTATATGCCGACGTCATGAGAAGTAAGGATAGGTTTGATACCCCTGTTGGTAGGCCAGCAGGTAATGTTTGGCCACGCAAATAAGTGCATCCATTGGATTGTCCGTCAGGTCGGTGTATAAGCCCGTCCGAACAGGGCCCGGCTGCGCGTCGATGGCCATGCCTTCGGTGATATGCGTCAAGTACGCCACTGCTGCTTCCAACCCAGCAAGAGGCAGGGGTTTTGTCGCTGCTGCTATGGCGCGGCTCAGTCGCTCCTCAACAGGCGTCGTTAGCCGGAACAAATGGTAATTTCCAGCTCCTACTGCCTCATCATGTTTGTGGCAGGCGATGGCACAGCCCAATCGGACAGCGGCTGCGGGGGCGGTGCGAGGCAGCACGAAAGCCAGCATTTCGGTCTCACCGGCACCGATTGGGGTTACCCAACCAGCTGCCTGGCTTAATGTAAGAATGGCCAATCTGGTGTGTAAAAGGTTTTCTATAAATCTCATCGTATTTCGTTATATCACGATTAATGCCACTAACAAACTGCCTACTATTTTGAGGCTAACTAACGTTAAGCTAGTCAGCTCTGATGTATCTTTATGGTAGTTGAGGTAAATAACTATCAAAGAGTGATAATTTATGTCGACGTCTGGCGTACCGTCGGAGTCGATCTTGATTCAATAAGAACCGGTGGCTGAGATCAGCAAAAAGAGATGGTAACTCCTCCACGAGGAAACCGAAAACATTGGCATCTGCGACCAAGTCAACTATAATTTTTTCGGCAGTAGGTACATTCAATTCATCATCATTTTTCCTCAGGGGCGCTTCGCTAATTAGTGGCTTCACTAGAAGCATGATCGACCGGCCGTGCGTATAGCGCTCCATCAGGGCCAAGTCATCAGATCGAATGATAGGAATTGACAACCCGTTAATGAACAAGTCATTGAGAATAAAATTGAAGATAGCGTCAACCTCGTCTCGCTCAACTTCAACCAACCAATAAGTAATCGTGGGTTGTTGCATAACAAACGAATGCAAGACAGACGTCGTCCAGACACAGGTAGTTATCAATGGGAACTTACGACCCAGACGCTGTCCGATTTCGCTTAATTCCTCTGGCAGCGTTGGGGTAAAACTGGATAAAATGGACTCATTACTGGCAACAGCATAGGAGCCACGACCTTTCCTTACTAGTTTTCCTTGCACAAGAAGAGTGTGAATATGCCAATCGAGCGTATTCAACTTGGCATGAGGATATTCCTCTCTTAGCAGAGAGAGCAATTTAAGCCTACTAATCGTTTCGTTGGGTCGTACTTGCTCTATTATCCTTTCTCGCTGCATAACGGTCTACCAAGTTTTGGCAAATATAGTGACAAGTGCCAAAACTTGGCTAATTTCAAAATACATATAAGAAAGACTTAAAATGACACTGCGAATAGGTTGATCAACTAAGTCCACACCTTAGGAAGAAGTAGTATCATACTATCGCACGTTTTCAACAAGTCGCTGATAACCTCGCTAACTTCAAGATCCATTAAATAAAACAAAACTATTGCCTTGCTGTTCATTAGCTATCTCATAGAAACATTCCGAAATCCACAGAATAGCCCTCGATCGCCAGCAGTTACTATATTGCCTCGTTGTTAAAAATTCTCTTTTATAGCTAGCTATGCTGGGCAGACCACCTTAGAACGAAACTCCCCTTGTCATCATTCTTTACAATAAGCCCTCCGGCGAATTGACTCCCGAAGGGCAAGCCGTTTTTCCATGGTCGAAGATGCGAAGCAGCATTTCGACCATGGAAAAACATAGCTTGCTACTAAGAAAAAACACCACAAATTCGAAACAGGTAGAAAACGGTTGAATTTGGTTGAAAAAGTTAGAATTTGGTCGATTTGGATAGAATTGGCTTGAATTTTCCGGGACATATCCATCAACAAGGCGCATTAGGATCGAACTACCGATTTTAACTCGGTGATTCGATCCTAATAGCAAACGGGAAAATCAGTACAACATCCCAAACATCCAAAGCGGAATCTTATCTCCATACCCCACTTCAAGCCCATCAGCACCTACATACGCATTCTCAACACCTGCGAGCTGTTGCCTGGTTTTGTTCGCCCCTCCTACTTCAACCGTCACCTTCCTATCCAGTTTGAAGTCTCCCTTCTCCGTGTACTCAACTTTATGTAGCGGCTGAACCTGGCTCAGGAAAAAGCTTTCACGCAATGTTCCAATATCCGGACGACTCTCGTGCAATGCATATTGAAGGTTTGGATGACTTAGATACACCTTCTCAGGTTTCTGCAATCTGGTGATGCCAAAGCTGTCCCTGTGTAACAACATGAGTACACCCAACTCTTCCAGATAATGCATGTACTCAACCACAAGTGCCCTACTCGTATTCAGCGTTTCACTAAGCTTGCTGATGTTCGGTTTCATGGGAACGCTTTCGGCCAGCACAACGAGCAGTTGTTTCAGCTTGTCAACAGAAGCATAACTTATCCCGTAAACGGCTGGCAAATCCAGCTCCAAACTGAGCTGAATTGTCTCGGTCAACTTCTGTGCGTAGACATCTTTATTCTCCAAAAAGTAGGGATAGTATCCATATTGCAGATAGTCATTCCAGTGAGCTAATGGTTTGATTGTCTCCGTGATATCCAGCGCTATTTGCGTGTGATTGTTCAAAAGATCTGGCAGAGTTACCGCAGACCAGGAAGCAATCTGCTGGATTTGAAGAAACTCACGGAACGAGAGTCCATGTAAATGATACATGACAGCACGGCGACTCAAATCACCTTTGCTGCGCTCCAAGTGCATGATGGATGAACCCGTAAATACGATTCGTAAATCAGGAAAGTCGTCGTAAAGGTTTTTGATTTCCTGCGACCAATTGATATATCGGTGAACTTCATCCAGTACCAGTAGCCGCCCGCCAGTCCTGACAAAAGCTTCACCTAGATCATAAAGTCGATGCGCGCTAAAATAAAGATCATCCAGGCTGACGTATAACGATTGGCCGGTTGGTAGCGCTATTTGCTTTAAATATTGCAGTACGAGGGTTGTCTTTCCAGCACCACGAGCGCCTTTAATGCCGATCAATCGATTTCGTTCCCAGTCGATTTGATGGATAAAGTCACGCACGAACTTGGTTGACGTGCGTTGTAGTTTCGGTAGATATTTTGTGAACAGTGCTTCCAAATTGCTATTTGTGAGTTACAAAAATAACACATTTCTGTAACTTACAAATAACATTTCTATTACAAAACAAAGTGGGAAGAGTATCTTGCTCCCAATCTGTCCATTGCGCTCAGCTAGTCGATGTCCAAGCCATTACTTGTGCAAAACGCTTCCAGTTCGGCCACAATCTCGGTAAGATACAGATTCCATCCAGAAACGTCCTTCAATGTTACCGTCGCTGTTTGATGAGCTGAAATCGCATCCTTCAAACAGGATAGCGAACGTGCAACTTTTGGTAAGATCGCTTGACTTGTCACTACCTCGTTGATTCTAAAACGTACCTCCCGCACCATATTCTTCAGCCCGACAGTCATATCAAGAAAATCTTTGCTAACCAGCGCATTATATTCGAGCCGCTTCGCAATCATGATCAGCGCTCCGCTTACTTTTAATAGGTTGGCTATTTACAATCTTACTTCTGGATCGACTGCTCTCGATAAGAGCACTGTTTTCGTGGTAAGCAACTTCTGCCGCAAAAACACGCCGAAAACAGGCACATAATCCTGGCATTCGCTTCGTAACCGCTTTATTTCCGTAGGAGTAAGCATCACAGTCACATTCACGCGCTTTTCATACTCGGGCAACCGCGGACGGCCTCCTTTTTTTCTAAATTTCTTCTTCTCCATATCCATGATTATCTGCCCAAGGGTACAAGTATGCGTTTCTTTTTACCTTCAAATACATATTCCTTACCGATCAGGATGTCGCCAGCTTTCTTGTTCGCTAATGACAGAGTTAGATAATACTGCCCCTCACGTTGCACAACCTCGCCCTCCTGCATTAGGATTCGGTACACTCTCAAATTCTCGTATGATTGAGCAATATCCTTGATCGATTGATACTCCTGAGTACTTGTCTTGTACCAGAAAAATAACACTGCAACCAGGCTACACATTCCGGCAAAAGGAGCCATCAAACCTAGGCCTAGCTTAAAAGCCTCTTGCGACGAGTTGAAGCTGACTGGGTAAGTTTTGCCCTTGACGCTGCGTGCCGCTTCCTCAATTTTATCCGCTGACTTCTTCACCGAGTGGTTGAGCACCATAAAACGCTCACTTATTTCGGCCATTACCATCGCGGACCAATCATCCATCTCAATTCCATACTTCGCCGAAAATTGTCCTTTAATTTTCGTTACGAACTCCTTGATATTGCTACTCATGCCCGAAATTTTCGTTAAGTTCTTTCTTTAATCTAATGCGCGCGCCAGGTGTGTAGTCAGAAAGCGCAAAGCCTTTCCTGATGCCGTCCAGCACCTGGCCACCTAGCAAGGTCGAAGGCTCGAAATCGCCGAACCGGCGGTATCGCAATCCCATCCGTTTGCAGTTCCCGGCAAGCTCCTTGGAAAGTGCAGGGAATTGATTGAAGCTGGTAATGTTTTCCCAAACAATTGTCTCGAACTTACTATCGACGACAGATACAAGCTTTTGGAGGTAATCCACCGATGCTTTGTACGCTCCCCCACCGCCAATGATGATGTTGAACGCCACAGTAAAGCCCAATTCGTCGCAAAATTCTTTAAATGGTATGTCACGCTGGATGAGCGCAGGAATTTGTTCTGACTCAGGTGCGCCGAAATCCATGTAGATCCGCTCAAAGTTACTTTCCGAAAGGCTTTCCATATAACCCAGGAACTTATCACGCACGAGAACATCACGGGCATCTAAAAGTGAATTGGTCTCCAGTCTTTCCGGGCCCAGAAATTTTAGCTGCCTTGTTGAAGTCTGCGTCGAGCTATCCACATCGACAAAAAGTGAATGCTCTTCTGGAACAGATAATGAACGGCAATAGGTATGAAGACTCTTCCCTACCCCGCCCTTCGATTGCAGGGTAAATTCGATAATGCGACTCATGCTTTAGAAAATTTAGATTTGACAATTTGATTTTGAATAGCGTCCAAATCATCCGGATCTGACCATTGGATGGGCGAATTGGGAGCAGCTTGTTTTTTCGCAGGACTCGATGGGCGACGCCCGTGCAGGCGGGAGCCGTTTGGTGACTTTGGCTCTACCCTTGAAATAGAACAGACAATTTAATGTCTTCTGCCGACACCAAATCTGGGCTTTGCAAGTCATCGTTCACCAGGTTTGCGATGAAGTGTGATGATAATCCCTGGTCGAAATAATCTTGATAAAGGCTGTATAAAAGCCGCCTGCGTTTACAATACTTTTTCTCACGCACACCTATAAACGTCGCAAAAAATCTTATTCTGTAACTTACATGAATTAACCCTGTAAGATATCCGCGCACTTCCCGGCAGATTTACATAAATTGCCTTTTTTAACTAAACACCCATTTTACATGGCACATACTACCTCCAACCCGAAGATCCACGAAGGCCGCAATTTGAAACGCTTCCGCGAAATGCTTTCCATCAAACAAGATGCCCTCGCGTTCGAGCTTGGCGAAGATTGGAACCAGCAAAAAATTTCCCTGCTCGAACAGAAGGAAAAGATTGAAAACGATATTTTAGAGCAGGTGGCGGTGATTTTGAAAATCCCGGCTGAGGCGATTCGGAATTTTGACGAGGAACAAGCGATAAATGTCATTTCAAACACATTCCAAGATCAGGCTTTCTTCGGAAGTTCATTCGAAACTTACAACAACAATCCGATTGACAAACTAATGCAACTTCATGAGGAGAAGATTGCATTGTATGAGAGGATGTTGAGGGAAAAAGAGGATATGATGGTGCGGTTGGAACGTTTGATATCAAATGGATAAATAGCCCAAAATCGACACAGCCCAGTATTCTCAACCATCACCAATCATTTTGTCAACGATTAAAAAATCTTCGGCTCATTATCTATGTTGAAAATTGAAATCAAAGAGCATCAAAGGAATATAGATGAACCAAGCTCATTAACAAAAATCTTAGTTGTAAATTCAATCGAAGATGTATATTCCTATTATTCAGAACATAGGAAACACAGATCGGGACGACTGTCTGATGAAAATGTTATAGAAGAGCTTTTTAAATATACACCAAAACAAATTAGACTATTCCTTGATGAGATAACGTTCTCAATTGATTTAAGTACTGAGCAGGTGTTTTATGCTGATATTTCGATTCTTTGCCGAGCCAAAGAAAATGAACCCTCTCTCACTGCAAGTGTAATATTCCAAACAGACTTCGTAAACTGGAATAAGCCGTACAGCATCGCAGAAATGGCAGAGGAAATATCACTTATAATTACAAGTGATAACAATCCTATGTATAAATATTTTGAATATGACGATGAAATAATTACGAATGGATTTGGATTCGTGCTAGGCTATATAAACGAAGATAGCACCATATTTGAATTAGAAACTGAGATTCAAGAATATATAGAAAACCTAATTGATAGAGCAATATCCTCCATTAGCAACAGACTCTACCCCGACGTTTTGCTGACATCTTTTATATTCCCTGAACCTATTAAAACCTCGTGTAAGCAATATCTAGTTTATTTTGCTCAATTTTTAGCGGATCTAGGTGTTGATGCTAGCACTGAGATTAAAGAAGACGCTCACGGAACGCTCTTCAAAATAATACCGAAGGACAAAGATGCATCATTGGAGCAAATAAGGGATGCTTTGTCAATCTATTTAAACGCACCTACGGCAGATAACTTAGTTTTAATTCAGAAAGAGACGAATTACGATATCTCCGTTATGCAGTGGCAAGCAAACATCCTCCACCTCCAATCACACCTTTTAATAACAAACTCTCTTTTGCAATTAAAAGACGCAACCATTGAGCAGCTTAAACTATCAAATTATCAATATGAGAACATGATTAAGGCAAGGCCGGCGATAGAGAATGTGAAAGAGGGAGGAGAAGAAGAAGTAATCAAAGGTGTTTTAAGTGTGACAAAATATGAGGGCCAAGGATTCTCCATCAACCTACCTGAAATATTGAGAATAATGAAACGTAAATTATTTAGAGAATCAAATGCTTGATGACCAAATAGATATTCCTTGGTCTACACTTGTAAAGCAGATACTCTTTACAAGATCTTATTCAAGGGAATTAACAAGTTATCCCTATGGAAAATGATTGTTCGATGTTAGCATCTTTTATTTAATCCGCCGCAATCCTTATAGATTTTAAATCTGTATTAACTAAAAATCAAGCCCAGAAGGAATAGTTTCAATGAATTTGAAAATTGCTTTTTTCTTTACTTCACTTGGCTTGCTAGTAGCGTCGCTAACATTAACGTTACCATCGTAAGAAGTAGGGAGAGAGGTAATTTCATCCACCTTTTCAACAAAATTATAAGGTATTAGTTGTTTTTTACTATCATAGAATTCGACATCTAAATCTTGAATAATTTTGAAAAACAAATTACTATTCAATAGATTAGAATCGGCAGGAACAAGCCAGCCCTTTTTTACAGCCTCATATGCAAGCAACCAATTACTGGAAAATAATACATCATCTTTAAGCTCAATTTCTAACTGATTGATGTTAGCATTTCCTTGGACAAGTGATGTTGTATTTAGTAGGTCAAGTAATATAAGATTTGCAATACAATCTTTCGTATTGATGACTAAATTAGCGCAACTTTCTTCTATTTCCAGGTTAAAGGACTTAGCAAGCCAGAGTGCCCATGAAACCTCGAAGTTATGATTTACTTGACTATGTTCCTTAATAATAATATTTATCAGCGATCTCCATTTATCTTTCGACTTATAATCAACATATGACGTATATGTAAGCAATATTCGTGTCACAATGTCTAATATTGACGGATCAATTTGCACAGTCTTCAAAAGCAGATTTTCGAATAATCTCCACGTTTCCTTCGATATCTTAACCGTTCCAAACTCAAATATTCGCAGTGAATATTTGAATATCCAATCCGTCCTTTTCGGGTTTTTTTCAGCAAAACCCCAAATCACACTGAAATAGTGCTTTAAACTATTAGCCTGATTAGTCTTTTTAAAATCAAATAAAAAAAGCGTTGTTGTAAACTCGTCTTCGAAGGAAAATGGAAATTCTCTTATCTTTATTTTGCTTTCATTTATTTCAAGTTGAAAATCTGATAAGATTAGTTGTAGCCCCTTCAAAACGGTATCCGCCTCATCTTTTGTGGAAACATAGAGATAGTAGTCATCATAATATCGGCAAGCTTTTAAACCTAAGCCACCGAACTTAGCTTGAAGCATACTGTCTATGCGACACGCAACTGCCTCAGCTATAACATGCGATGTGTCGGGCCCAATAGGAATTCCGATTGATTGCCTCTCCTGACAACTTCTTAATGCATTATCTATGTCCTCAGCATTTTTGTAAAGGGCAGCGTCTAGATCGCCTGCTGCGATAAGCGAGTCAAGATCGGATTTCTGATTGAAATAGCTTTTTGCCTTTTCTTTTCCCAACAAGGCCCAAGCAATCGTATGAGTATAGATTGTTGGGTAGAATTTTGAAATATCAACCTTCACTTCAATTTTTTTCTCAATTGAAGTGCTTAGCAACCTATTGTGAAAATCAGACACACTCTTACTATAAGTCGAGACAGAGCGTTTTTTGGAAGATGTCTCAGCAATAGGATAGCTTTCTGAATAATGAGAAAGCGCAAAGACTTTTTCGAAGTCTCCCCATCTTGAAACTATCTTGTCCGATAATAAGATAAAATGTTTAGGATTAGGAATTTGCAAGAATCGCCGAGATAGTTTACCTTTTGATATTGAAAAAGTACATCCTTTTGAGGAAGAGTACTTAGAAATAAAGGTATCTCTATAAAGCTTTTTTCGCTGCTCTAATTTCTTCTTCGATTCGCCAGGAAATGGAGGAACTACTGCCCCTAAACTTGAAATTGTTGTATTATTCTTGAACTCTAAGCTCCATTTTGATAAAATTGTTGTAACATGCTTAGCAAGAATATCGGTAGTAAAAGGTGGAGGTAACTCTTTTGGAAAAAAGCCTCGATTGATAATGTCAAACAACGTCATGCTTGCTGTATGTTATGTTAATAGTATCAATAAACCCTATGAATAAAAGGCTTTTGTTACAAAATTTTACTTGTAATTGATATCATATGCTGTAATACATGTACGTATGACTGCTAAATGAAATCTTTGCCTACCATTTACTTCTTGTAATCTTTCTTTTAAATTGGCTCGTTCTCCCAGTAGAAACACTTCTTATAATTCCTACAATTTCATTTTGTACAAACTTTGGTCTGCGTGGTTCTTGCTGTGAACCGCTTATTGCATTCTTTACAAATTCGGACAGTTTCAATTGTTGAGCTCATTTCAGCAGTTTTTTGAATTGTTTTAGCATGTTTCTTAATGTTTCAGTATGTTTCATAATTTCCCCCCTAAAAGCCAAAAATTTGTACCTTTTTTGTACCTCGGACTAAATATACCAGAAAAGGTACAAAAAGGTACAAAACAAATCGGTAGCAAGAAAAATCAACGAAAAACAAAAAACCGCATCAGATTTCTCTAAATGCGGTTTTTATTCATTTTACTTATGAGTTCTTATCAGTATTTATGCCTTATTACTTTCCGATACAAAACTTCGAAAAAATATTATCCAGCAAATCATCCGTCACGATCGTGCCCGTAATCTCTCCCAAATGATGCAGCGCCAGGCGGATGTCCTGCGCAAGGAAATCGCCGGTGATGCCGATAGAAAGTCCGTTGATTACATCGGTTAAAGAATTGTGTGCTTTCAGCAGATGTTCGTAATGCCGGGCATTGGTCACCACCGTGTCGCCTGCCGACTGCCGGTGCACGAGGGAGGCGAGTTTTTTGGCCAATTGAGGAAGACCGTGGTGCGACTGGGCTGAAATAGGGAGCAGCTCAGGATATTGGTCCAGTAATGCATGTTGGCCGGGCAGGTCCATTTTATTCATCACAAAAATGACTTCCTTATCGCCGGAAATGGAGCGGGCCAGTTCCTGGTTTTCGTGCAAAGTGGCTTCACTGTCGCAGAGCAGGATCACAATATCCGCCTTTTCCATCGCCGCTTTCGAGCGCTCAATGCCAATTGATTCCACCACATCGGTCGTTTCACGGATGCCGGCGGTATCGATGAAGCGGAATTTCAATCCCTCCATCACCATCGTATCCTCGATCACGTCGCGCGTGGTGCCGGCAATGCTCGTGACGATTGCTTTTTCTTCATTCAATAATGCGTTCAAAAGCGTCGATTTGCCCACATTCGGCGAGCCGATGATGGCGACAGGCACACCTTCTTTTACCACATTCCCAAAATCAAACGATTCGATCAGCGATCCTATCGTTTCCAGCAGTGCCTCAATCAGTTTACGCAGATCATCACGCTGGGCAAACTCCACATCTTCTTCGCCAAAGTCCAGTTCCAGCTCGATCAATGATGCAAAATGGATGAGTTCTGCGCGCAGGGCTGTCAATTTTTTAGAAAAGCCGCCCCGCAGCTGGTTCAATGCGGTTTTATGGCTCGCCTGATTGTCTGCCGCGATCAGGTCGGCGACAGCTTCGGCTTGCACTAAGTCGAATTGTCCGTTCAGAAATGCGCGCTGGGTAAACTCGCCCGGCTTCGCGATGCGGGCACCTTTGAGTACGAGCAGTTTGAGGATCTGCCGCACAATATAGTCGGATCCGTGACACGATATTTCAATGGAATCTTCTTTGGTAAAAGATCTGGGAGACTTGAAAACGGTCGCGAGCACTTCGTCAAATACTTCACCGTAAGCCTGTATCGTTCCAAAATGCACGGTATGACTCTCCGCTTCTTCGAGATTTTTACCCTTGAAAATTTCATTTACAATACCAATAGAACCTATACCGGACACCCGGATAATGGCAATTGCACCCACTCCCTGAGGTGTCGCCAGCGCACAAATAGGCTCCTGCTGTTGAATCGGAATATTATTCATGTTGCAAATATGCTACTAAAACGCCGACGTCGCGGCAAATCCTAATTTCGTAACTTGCGGCATTTTTCACCGCATTTGGTTGTTACAACATTTATAACACCTCTCGATCCGATTTTGTTAACTGAAACATTACCCATCGTTACAACGCAGCTTCCGGTAATGGAGGCTTTCTACACTTTGCAGGGCGAAGGTCAGCATAGTGGCCGGGCTGCTTACTTTATCCGCCTCGGCGGCTGCGACGTAGGCTGCCACTGGTGCGACGTCAAAGAGTCGTGGGATGCATCTATTCACCCCAAATTTGATATTACATCCATTATCAATGGTGCATTGCAGTTCCCCGGCCGGCTGGCGGTCATCACGGGTGGCGAGCCGCTCATGTACAATCTGGATGCATTAACGGGCAGCTTGCAGGAGGCGGGTTTCCAGACCAACATCGAAACCTCCGGCGTGTATCCATTCACAGGTCACTGGGATTGGGTGTGCTTTTCTCCCAAAAAATTCAAGACGCCCCATCCCGACATTTACGAGCGGGCCAATGAGCTGAAAGTGATCATTTTCAACAAGAGTGACTTTGACTTTGCAGAAGAGCATGCAGCTAAAGTAGCTCCCGGCTGTACCCTGCTACTGCAACCTGAATGGAGTAAGCATGAAGCCATGCTGCCTTTGATCATTGAATATATCAAGGACAATCCTAAATGGAAAATGTCGTTACAGACTCACAAATACATGAACATTCCATAATGCGTGCAGGCCTGCTGACCCTGATCTTTTCCCTGATAACCCTTGTTTGCGGATTTGCCCAGGACGCTCCATTGTCCAAAAAAGCAAAGGATAATTTTGAAAAAGCACAAAAGGCCTGGCAGGCCAGACAGGTAGGCGAAGCAATTACTTACTTTGAAAAGGTACTGGATTCCGATCCCGGCCACTACGAAACCAATCTCCGGCTGGCCCAGATTTACGAGCTGCAAAAGAACATTGATCTTGCCCGAAAGCATTTCACAAAAGTGACCGTCATTAAACCGGATGCTCCGCAGTCTGCGCCGGCGTACCAGTGGCTGGGCCGATACCACTTCGAGGCTGCACGCTATGATTCGGCATTGATTTATTATCAGAAATCACTGGGACTGCTCCCTCCCAAATCCAGTCTTTTCCGACATGCTGAAAAAGCGGTCGCTTCGTCAAAGTTTGCCATGGAGGCATTGAAAAATCCAGTAAGCATTTCCAAGAAGTCAATGGGCGATACCGTCAACTTTTTGGAAACCCAATACTTCCCCGTACTCACCGCCGACAATGAAACCCTGATCTTCACGGGTCTTACCCCAGCACGGGACGAGAACATTTACATCACACACCGACAGAAAAATGAGCGCGGGACGGACCACAGCGCGGCTGACCGTTGGGACGTGCCGGAAGAAATTTCGGCCAGCATCAACACCTCCAATAATGAAGGTACCTGCTCAGTATCTGCCGACGGCCGTACCCTGGTATTCACGGCCTGCAACCGGCAGGATGGCTACGGGAGCTGCGACCTTTATATTACGCATAAAGAAGGCAAAACTTGGAGTGCGCCGGTCAACCTGGGTGAACCTGTGAACTCGCGCGATTGGGAATCGCAGCCTTCACTTTCAGCCGACGGGCGTATGCTCTACTTTGCTTCGGACCGGAAAGGCGGGCAGGGAAAAAGGGATATCTGGGTATCGAACCTCGACAGCAAAAAGCAATGGAGCTCCCCAAAAAACCTCGGTCCGTCGATCAACACACCGGATGAGGAAAATGCTCCTTTTATTCATGCCAACGGTCGTACACTTTTCTATGCGTCCACCGGCTTTCCGGGCATGGGCGGGTTTGACATCTTTATCAGCCAGCGGACAGATACCACGTGGGCCGCACCCAAAAACCTGGGTTACCCCATTAATACGGTTGCAGACCAGGTTGGGATGTTCATTGCGTCGGATGGTTCCCGGGCTTACTATACCGACGATAGCAAAGGCCGGTCACTGCTTTATGCATTCGACCTGCCCCAGGCTGTAAAGGAGTTGTTCGTACCTACGCATTATGCCAAGGGCCGGGTTTTTGATAAAATTACGGGTAAGCCGCTGCAATCGGATATAGATCTTTTTGATCTGAAAACCGGGAGTAAAGTAGCAGAATTCACATCTGATGGCACCAATGGTTCTTTTCTTGCCGTGCTCAATCATGGGAGCGAGTACGCCTTTTACGTTTCTAAGGAGGGGTATTTGTTCAAAAGTCTTTCTTTTTCGGTCAATGATTCTGCTTCGTCTGTGAACCTGGACATCCCGCTGGAAGCGATCGAGAAAGACCGGGCAGAGATTCTCAATAACATTTTCTTTGAAACAGGAGCTTACCGGCTCGATGAAAAGTCCAGGGTAGAGCTGGACAAGATGATTGATTTCCTGAAAAAAAATCCCGGTATCCGGATAGAAGTCTCGGGACATACGGACGATGTAGGTTCAGATAAGGTCAATCTTGACCTGTCGCAAAAACGGGCACAATCCGTGCTGGAATACCTTGAAAAGTCAGGGGTGGCCACTGCCCGCCTCACGGCAAAAGGATACGGAAAAACAAAGCCCGTAGCTCCGAACGACTCTGACCTTAACCGTCAAAAAAACAGGCGGATAGAGTGGCGCATACTTTGAGCAGTTGCATAAGGCCGCATAATTTCGCACTTTTGTCGGTCTGCCAATGTTCTACGAACATGCAACGCGACGCATATTCCGGTCAGCGTTTGCAATAATTTTTACTGATAAAAACATGACAACAGAGAAGGTATCGTGTCTGATTATAGGCTCCGGCCCTGCCGGTTACACAGCCGCCATATATGCTTCAAGGGCCGGGCTTAACCCGGTATTGTACCAGGGCGCGCAACCCGGAGGGCAACTTACCATTACTACCGAGGTTGACAATTACCCGGGCTATCCGGATGGGATCACAGGTCCCGAAATGATGATCAATTTTGAAAAACAAGCCAAGCGCTTCGGAGCGGATATACGTTACGGATTGGCAACAGAGGTCGATTTTACCTGTCTTCCCCATAAGGTTATCATTGATAACAAGCACGAAATCCAGGCGGATTCGGTGATCGTCTCAACGGGCGCCTCAGCGAAATGGCTTGGCCTGGAAGGAGAAGAAAGGCTGAACGGCCGGGGCGTGTCGGCCTGTGCCGTTTGTGATGGATTCTTTTTCCGCAACCAGGATGTGGTGGTAGTAGGTGCCGGCGATACGGCTGCCGAGGAAGCGAGCTACCTCGCAAAACTTTGCCGCAAAGTGTACCTCCTGGTGCGCCGGGAGGAAATGCGTGCATCCAAGATCATGCAAAAACGCATTGAAACGCTCCCGAACATCGAGATACTCTGGAATACCGAGGCAGTCAAACTGAACGGAGAAGAAGGGCTTGAATCGGTGGTGGTGAAGAACAATAAAACGGGCGAAGAACAAGTTCTGGATGTCACAGGTTTTTTTGTAGCGATCGGCCACAAGCCCAATACCGACATTTTCAAGGGTTACCTGAACATGGACGAGACAGGTTATATCCAGACTGTCAAAGGAAGTGCCTGCACTAACATCAAAGGCGTGTTTGCCTGCGGTGATGCGCAGGATAATGTTTACAGGCAGGCTATCACCGCTGCGGGTACCGGATGTATGGCCGCACTTGATGCAGAACGCTACCTGATGGAGCGTGAGGTCGAAATCATCATCGAAGAAACCGCCTGATTTTTATAATAACCTACCTATTGGTCAGGCTACATGCAGTTGCGTGTAGTCTGACATATTATTTATAAAATATGAGAGTAAAGCTTATTGTTTGTTTGCTAATGATCGTGTGTTTAATCTCCGGGAACACGCAAGCGCAAGAGCGAGGAAAATTCAAGAAGAACCCCAAGATTAACCAATCCGGGAACAACGCCAACGAAGGACCTACTTCCATAAGCACCCCTCAGCCTGAAGACGAATACCAGGTTGAAACTTCCAATCTAAAATTCCAGAGTCAGTTTGAGCCGGTTAAGCCGCTCAACCCTGTTGTACATGAAGATACCACAACCATAGACGAGGGTGAAACCGAGGTGGTGGAAGTGGTGGACTCCGTGCTTGTGGCTGACGAATGGGTTAAAGCGGCAGAATATTATGTGATCTGGGATGCGCGTACCATCAACCCCTATGGACTTAGTCCCCTGGAATTTGATGAGCCGGTAGACCTTACCCTGTACGATCCGGCTGTGAACCGCATGTGGAGCACGCCTCTTACCGATACCAAACCTACTTCCCAATTCGGCTATCGCTGGGGCCGCTGGCACAACGGATCTGACCTCGACCTGGAAACGGGCGATTCGGTCCGCAGCACTTACGACGGTATGGTGCGGATTGTGGCCTGGGATGGCAGCGGCTACGGTCGGTTTATCGTCGTAAGACACTATAATGGGCTTGAAACATTGTACGGGCACCTTTCCAAGCAACTGGTAGAGTCTGGACAACTTGTAAAAGCAGGTGAAGTCATCGGGCTGGGCGGAAATACAGGCCGCAGTACAGGTTCACATTTACATTATGAAAACCGGTACGAGGGCAATCCCTTTGATCCCCGAAATATCTTTGACTGGGATAACAAGGCAATCCGTGCGGAGCACTTTATGCTCACCAGCAATGTCTGGAATCACCTGCGCGGCAAATCCAACCGGAGCGAATTCGAATCGGGCGATGCGCCTGCCTATACCCGCTCAGTGCTTCACCGCGTACGGTCCGGCGAAACCCTTTCGTCTATTGCGTCGCGCTATGGTGTAAGTATTTCAACCATCGCGAAGCGTAACCGCATCTCTGCCCGCTCTACCCTGCGCATTGGGCAAAAGCTTAGAATCAAATAACAGGAAGTTATGAAACTCGATATACTCGCCATTACCGCACACCCCGACGACGTGGAACTGTGCTGTGCAGGAACACTCCTTTCTCAAATGGCATTGGGCAAAAAGGTGGGGATCGTAGACCTGACCCGTGGAGAACTGGGTACGCGCGGTACGCCTGAGGGACGCATTGCAGAAGCACTCCGCGCTGCCGAGATCATGAACATTGATGTCCGCGAAAATGTAGGTTTAGCCGACGGTTTTTTCCAGAACAATGAAGCACATCAAAAAGCGATCATTCCTTTTATCCGAAAGTATCAGCCGGATATTGTGATCACCAATGCTGCCTCCGACCGCCACCCCGACCATGGACGTGCGGGCCAGCTGGTCGCCGAAAGCTGTTTTTATTCAGGATTAAGAATGGTAAAAACGCTGGATGAAAATGGCGTGGAGCAGGAAGCGTGGCGCCCGAGGCAGGTATTTCATGCCATACAGGACCGGTACATCAAACCGGACTTCATTGTGGACATTACCGACGTGCACGAAAAAAAGGTACAAGCCATGCTGGCATTTCAGAGCCAGTTTCACGTTCCTGCTTACAATAGTGACAGCAATGAGCCGCAGAGCTACATTTCAACGCCGGAGTTCCTCGAATTTGTTATAGCCCGGGCCAGGGAGTTTGGTCATGCGATCGGGGCAACATTCGGTGAAGGCTTTACTACCGCACGCGCACTGGGTATCCGGGATCTTTCAGCCATTATTTGATCTTTTTGTTTACGATTTTGTTTAAAATAAAAGAGGGAAACGTATCCTTTTTGTTCGTCAAAATCGTATATCAGTAAACATCAAACTAAAACGCATGAAAAGTTTCACAGTCGCTCTGGCGATGGGCATCTTTACCTGCTGGCTACAAAGCTGCTATGGACAAACTGCCCAGCAGCCCAAAGACCAGAAAAAGGCGTCGGAATACAGCCGCACCGATTCGCAGAAAATCAATAAAAGCAATAGTGAATGGCAGAAAGTCCTGCCATCGGACGTGTACGAGGTGGCCCGTTTGAAAGGGACTGAGCGGCCATTTACCAGCCCTTATGAACATTCGAAGGAAGTGGGCACGTTTTACTGCGCCGTGTGCGGCAACCCGCTTTTTAAGAGTGATGCCAAATATGAAAGTGGCTGCGGCTGGCCGAGCTTTTTTGAGCCGATTTCAAAAAAGTCAATCGTAGAGGCGTCGGACAATTCGCTGGGCATGAGGCGCACAGAAGTAATGTGTGGAAGGTGCAAGTCACACCTGGGACACGTTTTTGAAGACGGCCCGCCCCCGACCGGATTGCGGTACTGCATTAATGGAGTGGTATTGGATTTTGAAAAGGCAAAAACTGCTGAAAAAACGTACAAGGCCAAGCACAAGCCCGAAACAGGCAGCTAGGTAGTTTCAATTTTGAGCGTAAAAAAGCAAATGCGGCCTGATCGGCCGCATTTGCTTTTTTATAGTACCGGTATTTTGCTGAGCAGTTTCAGGCTGTCGGTACTGTTGAATGTATATTGGTACAGTCCCTTATCACCTGTTACGATAAGCCGGTTTTCTATCGGAATTACATCATAAGAGGTAACATCCGGGTAGTTGTATTTTAAAACAGGCTTGCGCGGATCTTTGATGTCCATGACCTTCAACCCTTTATCCCCTTCACAAACAAATAGCAAACTGTCGGTCACGCCCAGTCCATAGGGTGATTCCATAGCCGTGGAGCTGATCATATTGGGCGTCGTCAGGTTGGAAATATCAATCACGTCGAGCGAGCTGAGCGTATTGCCCGGCCGGCAGCTGACACCGTTGCGAAGCGTGACGAATGCATAGCTGCCCTGCACCACCACGGGATCGCAGGACTGAATGTGCCAGTATTGAGACACGAGCGAAGGATTTTCAGGAGCAGAATTATCAAAAATGAACATGCCCGTCGTGGTTCCGATGAACAGATTTTTCTGATACGGGAAAATGGTTTCGACCCCTATACCGAGCTGTTTATTCGTTTTTTTAACCGGTTCTGCCCCATTTTGAATGTCGTACACTTCGAGTGAAGTTTTGGAGACAATGTAAAGTGTGTTGCCTGTTACAGCAAAGCGGGCCATTGAACCACCCTTACCCGTTTCGGGGCTCGGGCTGTTTTCAGCAGACTTATCGCAGCCAAGCAGCATGATCAGCAGACCAGCCAGGGCAAGTGAAAGAAAGAATATGGGTATTAATTTTTTCATGACAAATCAGTTTTAAGATCAGCGGTAGCATTTAGGTTTGTCCATAGAAACTTTCTCCCAGGCGATCACGTACCCTTTGGTTTTGTCGACACATTCAAAATAAATGTTTGAAAATGGCGGATAATCCTGGACCGGGATAGCGTTAGGCAAAGTTTTGGCGAGCGTAGGCGCCTCAGGATCCCTTATGTTGAAGACAATCAAATTCGAATAATTATCAGCGTACAGGAACTGTCCTTTTACAGCCATATCATAATTGCCCGGTATGGAAATGAACGATTCGAACTCAGGATGTGCCGGATCTGCATTGTTGATAATATGTATCCCTTTTCCGGTGTCATTCACAAAGAGGTAAGGATCGCTGACATACATTTTGCCTGGCTTCAACAAGGGCTGCGGTGCGCCAACTTTCACGTCGGCAACCTCTGCTGCTGATGCATAAACAGGACGATAGCCGGTACCATCAAATTCAAATCCACCAAAGGAAGGTTCACGATCGGGAGGAAAGCAGGCAGAAAAGGCCAGTACAAGGCAGGCAAAAAAGACAAGGTGTTTCATAGCGTGGCTTTGGTGATGGTTTCCTTTCGGACAAGCTCGCTACGCGAATGGTTGTAACCGTTTAATCAGTCTATTAGCCGTTGGATAAATTGAGCGCAGAAAGCGTACGACGGAATTCGGGCTGGTAGCCGGCCTGGATATGAACCGGAGCCTGGGTAAGCGGATGCAGGAAATCGAGTGCGGTCGCATGCAGCATCATCGATTCCATCTGAAATTGCTCTTTAAACAGGCGGTTTTGTTTATTGCAGCCATAAGGCCTGTCACCAATGATCGGGTGAAAGATATGCGCCATATGCTTCCGCAGCTGGTGCATGCGGCCGGTTTGGGGTTTGAGCTGCACCAGAGAGTACCGGGAAGTACTGTGTTTTCCGAAAGGTATCGACACTTCAGTACGTTGCAGGGTCAGGTAACTGGTAAATGCTTCCTGGATTGTTCCGTCTTCTTTTTTCAGCGGGTAATCAATGTCGCCCGAATCATCGGTACTGCCCCGTACGATGGCATGGTATGTCTTGGAAATTTCGCCGGTTGCAAACTTTACCTGCATGGTACTGTTCATGTATTCACTTAATGCAAACAGCAGCACACCGGCCGTTTTGCGGTCAAGCCGGTGCACCGGATATACCTTCCTGCCAAGCTGGTCGCGCAGCAGCTGAACCGCAAACTCATCTGCATCCATCGCAATGGGTGAGCGGTGCACCAGTAATCCATGTGGCTTATTGACTGCCACCAGGTGGTCATCCTGGAAGATGATTTCCAAAAGTTTCATGGGAGACAAGCCAGATCAGGCCTTTTTTGTATACCTGATCCTGAACCTGATAATGGACCAGAGCACCAGGTACAGGATGCCGAGTAACACACCTATTTCCATGCTGAACACCAATGCAGTGCGATCCATGGCACTTTCAAGCAGGTTTTGGAGGATAGCTCCGGGGTCGTGGAGAATGTCCCAGCTGTTCATCCGCCGTACCCGGCCCAAGTACACTCCGAAGCCCGCAAGCGGCAAACTGGCTACCAGCAATAACCAGGTAAAGCTCCGGTTGAAAACCCGCCGCCAGGCGCGGTGTATCCAGTACAAAGACACAAGTCCGTTGAAAAGACTGACTTCTGCATAAAAGAAAAGCATGATTACATCGTGCCATGTAAGGTCACGGTCGTAGTCTACCGTCAGGTGGGCCAGGTCGGTGATCATGTAGGGTGCATTTGGAAAAAACAACACCCATATAATGCTCAGCAGGATCACTCCCACCGGAATACGGCCGAATCGTTTGGTAAGATTATCGGCAAAAAAAGCAATAATCAGCGGGATCCAGCTCAGGAACAAATTCCAGTCCATCGAAAAATCGACCGGCGCATTGAAAAGGATCCGTATCAGGTGAAAGAAGACAGCGACTAAACTGAGTATCAGCAGCAGCAGCAGCGAAAACAGTCCCTCCATGGTCAGAATGGGCGGATCGGAGACGCTGAACTTATAGTTTCTTATCCAATCTATCAGACGGTCCAATAGTATATATTTTAAGTGAAAGGTACATTTTCCAAAGTATTGTTGCGAAAATGTGACAAACGCTGATCAGGCTCCTGCCTGGCTTGAATTCTGCTGTTCTTTTCTTGGTTTACGTCTCTTGTTACGGTTGGCCGGCTTACCTTCCGGTTTACCTGCTTCTTTACGCCGGCTGCCGGCCGCACGTTGCCGGCGGGGATCGAAGGCAGGTGCTTCGCCAAGGCCTAGGTCCTGGGTAATAGCAATTTTTTCTACCTCTTTCTCAAAAAGCCTCTCGATCTTCAATACATATTTCTGATCGTGCTCATTGATAAAAGTAATGGCGGTACCCTTTGACTCAGCCCGGGCAGTGCGGCCGATACGGTGCACATAGTCTTCCGGATCTCTGGGTACATCATAATTGATCACATGACTCAGATTGTCAATATCTATGCCGCGGGATAGTACGTCAGTAGCTACGAGTACCGGAAATGTCCTGTTTTTAAAATCACGAAGGACGACCTCACGCTCCGTTTGCTCCGAATCGGAAGAGATACCCCTTGCATTCAGCCCGAGTTTTTTCAAAGATCTGACAATGGGCTCTACCGTCGACTTGCGTGAGGTGAAAAGTACCATGCTGGCACTTTGTACCTGCGCCAGTAAGTGCAGCAGCAAAGGCAGCTTTTGTTCGTCCTTAGCAAGATAAAACTGCTGATCAATGCGGTCCGCAGGGCGCGACACTGCAAGCCTGATTTCATGCGGCTTGTGCAAAATGCGCTTGGCCAGCTCCCCGATTTTGGGCGGCATCGTGGCTGAGAACATAAGTGTCTGCTTTTCGGCAGGCAGGAAGCTCATAATTTTTAGTATATCGCCCAGGAAACCCATGTCGAGCATCCGGTCGGCCTCGTCGAGCACGAGATGGCGAAGGTTGCGAAAGTTTACATAACCCAGCTGTAAATGCGCGATGAGCCTGCCCGGGGTCGCAATGATAATATCTGCACCCTGCGTCAATGCCTTTTTCTGCTGGTCCCACTCAGGACCCTTGTTGCCGCCATATACCGCAATGCTGGTAGCACCCACAAAATATCCGAGTCCCTGGATCTGCTGGTCAATCTGCACGGCGAGCTCGCGTGTAGGGACTAATATCAATGCACCTGTATGTTCATTGGCTTCGTGGGCCACTTTATCTAAAATCGGGATCAGGTAAGCCGCGGTTTTGCCGGTACCCGTCTGCGCACATGCGAGTAGATCCTGTCCGCTTAAAATCTGTGGAATAGCCTGCTCCTGAATAGGTGTGGCTTGTTGGTAGTTCATGGAGTCCACGGCGTTCAGCACGTCCTCGTGGAGTTCAAATTCGTTGAAATTCAAAATTCAGCTTGTAAAGCCGGAGGTATGCACCGGCATGTTTTGTTGTAAGAGCTGACTTTAATTTCCCAGTCAGCAAACCGCTTGATTTGAACAAATATAATAATATCCTCTCTCAAACGAAAAGGTCCCCGGGCAGGAAGTTCAATCTGAACCATCCTTCCGGGGACCTTCGTACAAAAATCATGCAGCTAACAAGTCTCGATTTGAGTGAGATTTTCAGCTTCATCGGGCGTATAAAGCCTTGACCTGGTAATAAATCGCACCCCCAGTGGGATTTCGAGTGAAAAGCTGGCACCTCTTCCGGGGGTGACGTCAATGATCAGCTGGGTATGTTTCCAGTATTCAAACTGGTCGCGGCTCATATAAAATGCACAATCCGCAATTTCGCCCAGCATTACATCACTTTCCGACACCCGGAACTCGCCTTTTTCAAAACACATCGGCTGTGATCCGTCGCAGCAGCCACCGCTCTGGTGAAACATCAATGGTCCGTAACGATCTTTCAGTTGCGCCACAATCTTCTCAGCTTCCGGCGTGATCAGCACTCTGGGAGTCATACGCAGTTGGGGTTTATCAAAAAAAGCCGAGCTTATTTTTATCGTAAGAAATGAGCATGTTCTTGGTCTGGCGATAGTACCCAAGCATCATCTTGTGATTTTCTCTGCCGAAACCAGACTTCTTATACCCGCCGAAGGGAGCATGCGCCGGATAGGCGTGGTAATTGTTGACCCAAACGCGGCCTGCCTGGATAGCCCTCGGAACCTGGTAGATTTCATGTGCATCACGGGTCCATACACCTGCTCCCAGACCATAAAGGGTATCATTGGCAATCGCAATGGCTTCTTCAGTTGTTTTGAATGTAGTGACGCATACAACCGGTCCGAAAATCTCTTCCTGGAAAATGCGCATTTTGTTATGTCCCTTGAAAATGGTAGGCTGGATATAGTAACCTCCTGAGATACCATTTTCAAACTTCCGGGCTTCACCACCCGCCAGTACTTCCGCACCTTCCTCTCTGCCGATCTTCAGGTATGAAAGTATTTTTTCATACTGATCATTGGATGCCTGCGCCCCCATCATGGTCGTACTGTCGAGCGGGTGGCCCATCTTGATTGCATTGGTCCTTTCGATGACACGGGCAATGAATTTTTCGTAAATGCTTTCGTGGATCAGCATTCTTGACGGACAGGTACAGACTTCCCCCTGGTTTAGTGCAAACAGCACCGCGCCTTCGATGGCCTTATCGAAAAATGCATCGTCTTCATCAGCCACAGACGGGAAGAATATATTGGGTGATTTGCCGCCCAGTTCCATGGTGACGGGAATCAGGTTGTCGGATGCATACTGCATAATGAGGCGACCGGTGGTTGTTTCGCCTGTAAATGCCACTTTGGCTACGCGGGGTGAAGATGCCAGCGGCTTGCCTGCTTCCACCCCGAAGCCGGTCACCACGTTTAGTACACCAGCCGGTAAAATATCTCCGATCAGCTCCATGAGTACCATAATGGAAGTAGGCGTCTGTTCTGCCGGCTTCACTACCACGCAGCAGCCCGCGGCCAGAGCGGGAGCGATTTTCCAGGTAGCCATCAGCAGCGGGAAGTTCCAGGGGATGATCTGGGCTACAACACCGAGCGGCTCGTGCAGATTAATGCAAACGGTATTTTCATCATGCTCTGAAACGCTGCCCTCTTCCGCCCGGATCACTCCTGCAAAGTACCGGAAGTGGTCGACGCACAGAGGCAGGTCAGCAGCGCGTGTTTCGCGGATTGCCTTTCCGTTATCAATGGTTTCGACGATGGCGAGGTATTCCAGGTTATCCTCAATCACCTGGGCAATTTTGAGCATCAGATTGCTGCGGCTTGTGGCGGAGGACTTGCTCCATGCAGGAAATGCAGCATGGGCGGCATCCAATGCACGTTCAATATCCTCTTTCGACGACCTGGCTGCATGCGTAAAAACCTGACCATCAATGGGCGATACGTTTTCGAAGTACTCTCCTTTTGCAGGCTCTACAAACTTTCCGCCAATGTAATTGCCGTACTTTTCTTTGAACTGCGGCCTTTTTGCCAGGTTCTCACTGGCGTATGTTTTTTCTCCCGGAACCGGGGTTTCTATGAACGTGTCCATATCAGTATGTTAAGGTTTAATGAATGATTGAAACAAAACTAAGTTGGACCTGCGTTATGCATTGGTACGATCGTTCCAGATTGTAGCATAATTATCTCATTTATTTAAAAAATAATTATATTCAGGAAGAGGTACTGCCCGGGGTTCCAGGACTGTACCTTATTTTTTAGAAAAACTGATACTGAAATGGCGAGCGGGTACAAATTGGCGGACATCGCCCTATCTTCTGAAAAATCATTAAAAACACTGGTGGAAAACCGCCGTGCATTCACGCTTGATCACTGTGAGCTGAACTTGTTTGAAACGTTACAGCCATCACTGCTGGTGCCGCTTACTTTTTCCGACTTCGTGATTACGAGTATGCTGAGGGGAAAAAAGATCATGCATTTGTTTGATGAACCGGGGTTCGACTACCTGCCGGGCGAAACGGTGCTTGTGCCTGCCAATGTAACTATGCGCATTGATTTTCCGGATGCGGGTACTACCAATCCGACCCAATGCATTGCGCTGGCACTCGACCAGGCCAAAATCCAGCATATTGTTGACCGGCTGAACCAGGATTACCCGAAAGCTGCGCAGGGACAAACCTGGCAGCTGCAACATAATGAGTACCACTTCCTGAACAATCTTGAACTAGCCCAAACCCTGAACAAGCTTATTGGTATTTGCTCCGGCAATAGTGTCGGGAAGGATATCCTGGCTGATCTCACGCTGCGGGAACTGATCGTGCATATCATACAGACTCAGAACCTGTACGCAGCGGACCATTCTTCTTTTGAAAGAGCCGACAACCCGCTGGCTTATGTAGTGAGCTATATACGGGCCAATATTGGTGAGAAGATCCAGGTTGATGAGCTTAGTGAAAAAGCATGCATGAGCCGCGCTTCGTTCTATCGTGCTTTCAAACGTGAATTCAGCCTTAGTCCCCTTGATTTTATTCTTCGCGAGCGAATCAAAAGGGCCAAGCAAATGCTGTCAGAATCGAAGGCGAGCGTTTCTGAGGTATGCTATGAGCTTGGCTTCACAGACCTTAACTATTTTGGAAGACAATTCCGGAAATCCGAGGGCATATCTCCTACCCAGTACAGGGCTCTTATTGGTGGAAGTGATGCCAAATAGCGTGCAACAAAGCATGTAGGGCAATGCACTCTCCTATCTAAATCAAAGTTCCTTCTGAATTCACGCGGCTTTTCCGGAAGTCAAATACCTGCACAACCTGAAAATAACACAAGCCGACCGGAAGATCATGCAAGATTCCTGCCTGCCCATCAGTACCGACTACCAGGGCATTTGCTAAAAATAGTTCGATCGGTTTAAACGATCCGATTCTCCTTCCTTTCCAAGCCTGGCAAGTCAACTGAAATCCTGTTTTCTAAAAATCAGCAAATTCGATTTTTAATATATCCATACCGAACTGCCAATAAAATTCGGCATTATCAATAGAACTAGTTTTATAAATAAACGTTAGCCGCTTTTTCCGTCAAATAGTGCTGCTGCTGCTTTTAAATAATGATTTTGAAAAAAGTTTTTTGTGCATAAAAATGCCTGTATGAGTCGCTACAAGCGAAATACTTTGATGTGATATCACCTGCCTGCAACTTCAATATCTACCAAAATTTGCGCTGTAACTTTTATTTGTATATTTGGTCATGTAAGCAATACTTACACCACCTCCCTATTAGACAATACTTGAATTAACAAAGCTGTATCAACAGATATAGTTTACAGTTGATTGAATAATTTCTACAAGAAGTATTGATTTGCCAGAGGCAAAATTTACCAGAACCCACTTAAACAGGCCGGCAACTATCCAGGTTGTTGCTGAGTACTGGAAAAAACAGGAAAGAAAGCAGGCAATTGTTCCGGTAGGCCGGACATGATCCTGCATGTTCGAGGAAGTACCGCTGACTAACTTCATCAAACTAAATCCTGCCGGAATAAGGAATTATCTGGTATTTGCCGGATAAATGAAGGAGCGGTTACTTACAATTAAAGAAGCTTTTAAACAAAGGACATTTATAAATCAAATGCCTTCCATATGACTAACGTTCTAATAATTGAAAACGACTCAATCGTTGCACAGGAATTGAAGATGATGATTGAGCAGGCCGGACTGGGTTTTACCGTCTGTGATGTTATTCACTCTGTGGTTGATGCCAGGGTTTGGCTGATGACCAACAAAGCACCGCAGCTGATCTTCTGCGACGTGCAGCTGGCCGACGGGCTGGGCTTTGATATTTTCAGCAACATGCCTGTTGTAGCGCCGGTAATATTCTGCACGCACGACGGGGACTACGCTTTTAAAGCCTTTGAAAATTACGGGATCGACTACCTTTTGAAACCGCTCAGTCCTGAAAAGCTGCGGAGGAGTCTTCTGAAATTCGCTCAGCTGAAAGAGCTTTTCGGCGAGGAGAATGCTTTGACCAAGCGCCCGGCAAGTTCCCCGGTCACTTACCGCAACAATTACAAGACCTCCCTACTGGTTTATTATCAGGACAAAATTATCCCCATTAGCCTCGACAAGCTTGATTTCATCTACTATAACAACTACCAGGTAAGTGTATACGCACAAAATGCGCGTTACGAGACCCGCGATACGCTGAACAACATTATCACCACGCTCAACCCAAAAGATTTCTTCAGGGCCAACCGGCAGTTTATCATTCACAGAAAAGCGGTCACCAGCATCCAGCAGTATTTCGGACGTAAGCTGCTAATCGGAATTGCATCTCCTACCCCAGAGCCTGTGATTATCAGCAAAGCCAATGCAACTGATTTCCTGAAATGGGTAGAGGGAATGCATTACCAGGCACCACTGCCTATGCTGCTTGAAAATGCCCGGCTTGTTAATTAATATGCCCGGCTTAAATGCGCGAACTTTGGCTTGTATAAATATTTTGACAACTTCGATGCACAATCTGGAAATTGAGCGTGTTTAAAGCAGATTTAATACGATCTGCGGAGAAGTTAAAAAGAAGAAAAATGCATTTACCCTGATTAAAATAAAAGCGCAAATAGCTGGAATCTGCCGGAAAAATAATATTGGAAACAGTTTAGGTTCCGGATTACTGATCACCAAATTCGCTATCGATTATATAATTGTTATGTTCAGCATTCCTGCACTAAGAATCGTAAGTTAATGCATTCCAACAGCTGTACAGCAGTATAGCGCACTGAAAAACATAGCTTTGATATTGTTAAAACCAAATCAGCCAGGCTGGAATAAAGGATAACTTTCCATTTGAATTATTATCGTTCGGCCTGGAAAAAAGAGCCTGGTTTTACCCGATTTAAGCGAAAAAAATAGTTTTGGTTTTAGTAGAATAAATTTTAACGTATATACATAGTAGTTACCAATAAGTTTGATGCCCTTTGCAAGTTCTTCTTAGTTCTTAAACAACCCTATCAGTCTAAAAAAATGCCTATGAACCATCGTTACCCTCCGCTCATCCATTGTATGCGGCCCAGCTTGTTTACAGTGGATGTCTGATTTTACTCAACCTAACAGAAAATTAAAAGGAGGGAGCATTGCCCCCTCCGCCAAAATCATTCAGTAAGAGGCTTTACCTGGATATCCTTGTATAATACGACACTCTTAGGATCATGTGCCTGCAGTGCAAAGGTGCCGCTGCTCAGGATACGTCCCTTCATGTCGCCCTGCCGGGAATCAGCGTCGTTCTCTTCATAGTCGACCACAACCTTGTCATTGATCTTGATCGTAATGTGCTTACCCTCTACCTTGATGTACTCCGTGTACCATTCATTGTCCTTGGCGTAAGTTTCCTTGATGTCGACAACGTTATAGAGACTACCTGTGCGCTTCCAGTCGGTATGTGAATTGTTTACCTGCACTTCGTAACCTTTGGAGGGCCAGCCATCTTCCTGATAAGCTGTATGGATGTAGATACCGGAATTTGCGCCGGGCTTGGTCATCACCGTGGCTTTAAACTCGAAGTTCTTGAACATGTGATTTTTCACAGGTCCGTCATAGAACAAATGAGCTCTCGGCCCGGCTACCTGAATGGCACCATCGACTACGGAAAACGAGGAAGCATTGGCACCCACTTTCCAGCCGGTCAGGTCGGTTCCGTTAAAAAGCCTCACCCAGCCATCCTGGGCAAATGAGGTAAAACCGGAGATCAGGATTGATAATGTTAAAAACAAACGGAAAATGCACTGTGTCTTCATGTTCTGGGACGATTTTGATGGTTATGTTTTGAAAAACATCGTTTCGCAAATGATAACAAAATCATAAAAGCCTGCAATCCTACTGACTGTTGACGAGTTGCATTACAAACTTGCGGGCATCATAACCGCGCAACAGAAGAAAATCACGGTTTAATACAACAGACCATGAAGGAACACTTCCAACTTGAACGTTGGATTGAGGTAAAAGGCAGCAGAATGGGTGTGAATTCCTTAAAAAATCGGGCAAGCAGTTTAATACAAATGATAACTGCCAATTGATTCACACGCATTTACGATAAACATAAACACAAATATAGATTTTATTCTATTTAATTTGTAGAAAAAATTTTAATAGTAAAATCCTGATGAGTCTTATGTTTTTTATCTTAAATTTGTCCAACTTTTAAAAAATCAAAAATCCGGTCTTCACCGCAGCCCGTCAGGGACTTCGGCACCGGCACGGAGAGGATTATGCTAAGCTGGTTATTTGATAGTAAAAAGGAAAAGGAAGCGGATCTTTCCCAGCTCGGGATCGATATTCACTCCCATATCATACCGGGCATTGATGATGGCGTCGAGACAATCGAAGAAGCCGTAGCTATGGTGCAGAAAATGCAGGCCCTGGGTTATCAGCGCATTGTTACGACTCCTCACGTGATGTGGGATTGCTATAAGAATACGCCCGAGATCATTCTGTCAGGGTTGCAGGATGTGCGGGAGGCAGCGCTGGCAGCCGGACTTACTATTCAGATTGATGCGGCCGCAGAATACTTTATTGACGAGCACTTTATGGAGCTTCTCAACACCCAGCAGCAATTTCTGACCTTACCGGGTAACCGCTTGCTTGTTGAACTGCCCTATTCGACACCATTAATGAATACCTCGGAAACATTGTTTTCCATTATTGCCCAGGGATACCAGCCCGTGCTGGCTCACCCGGAACGCTATACCTACTTTCATGCAGATCCGTCTGTGTACAAAAAGCTGGCTGACCAGGGATGTGAGTTACAGGTAAATATCCTGTCGCTTACAACGCACTACGGCGAAAACGTGCATAAAATGGCCGAGTGGCTGCTTAAAAATGAATTGATCTCCTATATAGGTACAGACGCCCATAAGATACAGCATTTGGAGCTTATCCACAGAAGCATCCGCAACAAGTACTTCTCCAGATATCCGTTTCAGAACTTCAACCTGATACACGCTTGACATAGAAGTTTTTCTACATTTGTAAAATAACTCTTTTTTTATAACATTTGGATAATATAAAGAATGCAAAAATTTGCAATCACATTCAGAATTCTCTGATGAGAGGAATACTTTTGCGTACTGAAATCTAAATCTTTCTAATATTTGTAAATTTTTAAGTTATTCCACTAAAACCAGTTGTAATTTATTTACTCATCGTTGCCCACATGAAAATACACCGCTCACCTATTTTTAGCATCTCCATTGTACTATTACTAGCTTGCATTGGTATCCTCGGAGGTACAAGCTCCTGCGTTTCTCCCAAGACTATCGTATACTTTCAGGGGGATACTGCCAGGTTGTACTCTTCTAAAATCAAGCAGTCGTATGTTCCGTTGATCGAGAGCAATGATATGCTATCCATTATCGTCGGTAGCCTTAACCAGGAAGCCAATGCGATTTTCAACTCAGCCAACGAATATTCCACAGCACTCACCACCTACGGCGGAGGAAGCAATGCCATGCGCCAGCCATTTGGTTACCTGGTTGATCAGCAGGGTAACATTGAGTTGCCTCTGGTTGGAAAAATAAAGGTGGGCAGCCTCACTACCAGAGCAGCAGGTGACACCATCCGTCAGCGGTTGCAGCTTTACCTGAAAGAACCGTCTGTGAATATCAAGAACATCAACTTCAAGGTTTCGGTACTCGGGGAAGTGGCAAAACCGTCTGTATACGTGATTCCGGACGAGCGCCTTACCCTCCCGGAAGTACTGAGTCTTGCAGGAGATCTTACCATTTATGGCCGCAGGAATAACGTAATGGTGATCAGGGAAGAAAAAGGAGAACGCATTTACGCACGTCTTGACCTTACCTCCCGCGACGTATTTGAATCACCATTTTACTACATGCATAAAAACGACGTCATCTATGTTGAGCCTGTGAAGGCGCGCATGAATATGACCGACCGTACGATACAGCTTGCCCCGCTGTTCGTGAGTATTCTTACCGCCGTTGTTCTCGCATATTACCGCCTCGGTAACTAGGACCAACCGGACATTTGATATTGAATTGAATAATAAAAGCAGGATTGTAGGCTATGAATCAGAACGCAGAATTTACTCAAGACTCCTTTGAAGAGCAGGATAAAAAGTTTGACTTCCAGAGTTATCTGAGGGCATTTATCCGGTACTGGTTCCTGTTTCCGATATTTCTGGTCATCTCATTGATGGCTGCATTCTTCTTTCTGCAGATCAAACAGCCGGTGTACCTGGCGCAGGCTACCCTGCTGATCAAGGATGAGAAAAAAGGAATTTCGAGCGGCGGGGATATCATCGAGCAGATGACGCAGTTTGGCGGAAACAAGCTCGTTGAAAACGAAGTAGAAGTACTCAAATCGCAGACGCTCATGGAGCAGACAGCCCGGGAACTTCAGCTCGACGTGAATTATGAAACAACCGATGGTCTTAAAACCATTGATCTTTACAAAATCAGCCCGATCTCGGTTAAAGCTGAACTGATCTCTGAGTTTGCTTACCAGAATCCGCTGGTAGTGCATGTGAAAGACAACCAGACCTTCACATTGAATGATGAAGAAACGGTACACAAATTTGGTCAGAAGCTGCGTAATGCCTGGGGTATATTCACGGTTAACAAGGATGTTGAATCTTTATATACTGATGTAAACGTAGTATTCCGGAACATTTCCAGTCTTACCGGCAGCATGCTCGGCAACCTTGAAATTGTAAATACCAACCCAAAAAGCACAGTTCTGGAACTTACGTATGAAGATACTTCTCTTCAGCGCGGCAAAGATGTACTGAACAAGCTGCTGGACGTATATGTACAATCTTCTTTGAACGATAAAAACAACGAAGCCAGCAACACACTTAAGTTTATCGAATCCCGCCTCGGCCTGATTACCGGCGAGCTCGGCGATGTGGAACGCGACGTTGAATCTTACAAGCGTAACCAGGGACTGACTGATATCAGCGCTGAGTCCAACCTTTACCTGCAGAACATCAAGGAAAATGATGCGCAGCTGAATGATGTAAATATCAAGATTTCGGTACTGGAAAGTGTTGACAAGTACATCAAGAATGCAGGCGACGGAACTCCTGCGCCGGCTACTTACATGATTGATGATCCCGTTCTGGTACAATTGCTGACCCGCTACAATGATCTTCAGTTGCAGCGTGAAAAGTATGCACAAACTACGCAGGCAAGCAACCCTTTGCTCGGAACCATCAATACGCAGCTGTCCAATACCAAGGAAGCTGTTCGGGAAAACGTGCAGAACCTGCGCCGCGGTCTGGAAGTTACCAAACAAAGTCTTGAAGCTGTAAACAGCCGATTTTCAGCAGGTCTGCGGGGTATTCCGCAAAAGGAACGCGAGTATGTCGGCATCAAGCGTCAGCAAAGCATTAAGGAAGGACTATACCTTTACCTGCTCCAAAAACGGGAAGAGACAGCATTGGGTTATGCAGCAACCGTAACCGACAGCCGTCTTATTGACGCTCCGATCGGCTCAACCCTGGCGATCAAACCGCAGAAAGCGCTGGTTTGGGGCGGCGCGGGATTGGCAGGTCTGCTACTGCCGGCACTGCTCATTAACCTGCTGATGATGCTGAGCAACACGGTTCAGGCACGTGAAGAAATTACCTCGCTGACCCACTCTGCCGTGATTGGTGAGATCGGCCACATGAAGGGTGCCAAAGATCAACCCGGCGAAGAAGGCATTATCAAAATGACAAGCCGTACAGCGGTGGCTGAACAATTCAGGGCATTGCGTACCAACCTGCAGTACCTGGGTGACGGTTCGTGCCGAACCATTATGTTCACCTCGTCGATTGGCGGAGAAGGAAAAAGTTTTGTCAGCATTAACCTTGCGGCGAGCCTTGCGTATTCGGATAAGCGTGTGATCCTGATTGGCCTCGATTTGCGTAAGCCTACACTGCACGACCGGCTGCTGGTTTCCAATAAATATGGCGTTTCAAACTGTCTGATCGGCCAGGGATCACTGGATGAGTACATTCAGTCAACCGGTATCCACCCTAAGTTTGACGTACTGGTAAGTGGTCCGATTCCACCTAACCCTTCGGAATTGCTTGGTAATGGTCGTCTGCCGATCCTGCTTGAAGAACTCCGTGAGCGTTACGATTATATCCTGATTGACTCGCCTCCATTCGGCCTCGTAACCGACTCGGCGCTGATCGCCAAGTATGCGGATGCTACCCTTTACCTGGTACGTTTCAATTACACCCTGATCGACCACCTCAAACGTATTGGCGAACTGCAGCGTACGCATCGTTTTGCAAACCTGTCTATCGTATTCAACGGTGTTAAATATGGTGCAGGGTACGGTTACGGCAGCTATGGCTATGGTGGCTACGGATACGGGTATTACAGCGAGGAGTCGGAGAGCAAGCTTCAGAACCTTGAATCGAAGCTCAGGAAGATGCTCACCAGGAGCTGATACAGCGCTCTATATAAGTCACCGTTATCTGGTAACTTCTTATTGTTTTTTTTAGAGAAGTTACCAGATAAAAAAAAGATATTTCCGGCAAACTTGGAAAAATAATATATTATTGTTGCAGCCGACCGGAAATTGTACTATTTTCATATACTGAAATGCTTGACAGTAAAAAGCTCCTTAGCGAGATGCTTTGATCAGGCAAACAACTTTACTCATCGTTAATTATGAAAAATACCTTACTCTCTTACGCTGCTCCGCGTTTGCGGCACCTTCACGACCAGCCGACTCTTCGGCTAACCCACTCGTTCTAAGCAGATTCTTACCTCATACAATCATTTTACTAATAATAAAACTATGAAACTAGCAGTAGTTGGTACAGGATACGTAGGCCTTGTAACAGGCACATGCTTCGCTGAAACCGGAAATCAGGTTACCTGTGTTGATATTGACGTAAACAAAGTAGAGCGCCTTAAAAAAGGTGAAATTCCAATATACGAACCAGGTCTTGATGTACTTTTCGACCGTAACGTAGCGGAAGGACGCCTTACATTTACCACCGACCTGAAAGAAGGTATCAAGGATGCAGAAGTGATCTTCCTTGCGCTTCCAACCCCTCCGGGAGAAGATGGTTCGGCTGATTTGAAATACATCCTGAAAGTAGCTCACGATCTGGGTCCGATCCTTGAATCTTATACCGTTATCATCGACAAAAGCACCGTTCCGGTAGGTACTGCCGAAAAGGTGAAAAATGCAATTGCAAAAGCTGCTACGGTTGAGTTTGACGTGATTTCAAACCCTGAGTTCCTTCGCGAAGGTGTTGCCGTGGAAGATTTCATGAAGCCTGACCGTGTGGTTATCGGTACTACTTCTGACAAAGCGAAGAAATTGATGGAGAAATTGTATGCTCCACTGGTACGTCAGGGTAACCCTATCATTTTCATGGACGAGCGTTCAGCTGAAATGACAAAGTACGCTGCCAACTCATTCCTGGCCATGAAGATCACCTTCATGAACGAAATCGCAAACCTTTGTGAAAAAGTAGGTGCTAACGTAGACGATATCAGAAAAGGGATTGGTACCGATACCCGTATCGGAAAACGCTTCCTGTTTGCAGGTATCGGTTACGGCGGAAGCTGCTTTCCTAAGGACGTGCAGGCACTGGCTAAAACATCAGACGATTACGGATACGACTTCCGTACCCTGAAAGCTGTGATGGACGTTAACTACGATCAGAAACAACGATTGATCCCGGTAGTAAAGGATTATTTTGATGGTAACCTGGCTGGCAAAACAATCGCTGTTTGGGGATTGGCATTCAAACCATATACTGATGATATCCGTGAAGCTCCGGCTCTGGAAAACATTCAGGCCCTGGTTGCTGCTGGCGCGAAGGTGACGGTTTATGATCCGGAAGCGATGGAGAACGTGAAAAAACTGATCCCGGAAATTACTTACTGCCACACTGCCTATGCAGCGCTTGACGATGCAGATGCACTGATGATCTTTACTGAGTGGCCGCAATTCCGTACACCTGACTTTGCGAAAATGGGCAAGCTTCTGAAAGAAAAAGTAATTTTCGACGGAAGAAACCTGTACGAACTGGATCAGATGCGTGATCTTGGCTTCACTTATTACAGCATCGGCCGTGAGGCAACGAATGTAAAAGAACTTGCCTGATTGGCAAAAACTGATGGATCTGTAACTGCTACCGGCATTCCTATGTCAACAATCGTACATGTCATTCTATCCGGGGGCGTAGGCAGCCGATTGTGGCCCGTATCCCGTAAGTCCATGCCCAAGCAATACATTCCGATGTTTGGTGACAAGTCTCTGTTCCAGATGACCGCAGAAAGGAACAAGAACTTTGTCAGTCAGACCTTGGTGGTGGGCAACAAGGATAACTATTTGCTGTCACAGGCAGATATGTTCAGAGCAGATATCGGCCACTATGAGGAAATCATCGAGGCTGCGCCCAGGAACACCGCGGCTGCAATTGCATTTGCAGCATTCGCAGTGGCTCCGGATGACGTACTGCTGGTTACACCATCGGACCATATTATTACCAATGAAATTGCATATGCCCGGTCTATTTCCGAGGCTGTCAGATTTGCTTCCGAAGGTTACCTGGTGACCTTCGGAATCAATCCGACGAAGCCCGAAACCGGATATGGGTACATTGAATTTGAAGAAAATTCAGTGCGCTCTTTCCGCGAAAAGCCGGATGCACTTACTGCCAGGTTCTTCATGGAATCTGGTAATTTTTTATGGAACAGCGGCATGTTCTGCTTTCAGGCAGGTACTTATCTGGAAGAACTGAATGCCTTTGAACCCGACATTTTCCAGACCTCCTACGAAGCATACTGCAACCGGAGAGACTCATTGTTACCCGATGGCCTGACGATGCAGATTCCTTCCAAAAGCATTGACTATGCCGTGATGGAGCGCTCCGAAAAGATCAAGGTAGTGAAAGCCGACTTCGGCTGGTCAGACCTTGGTTCATTTGAGTCGATCTGGGAACATTGGGAAACACAGGGAGAAAACCACCGGTTTATCAGCAACAACTGCGTGGTAGGCTCAACCAAACATGTGGAGTTCCTGGGTGTTGACAATGTTGTGCTGGTAGAAACCAGCGACGCGATCCTTGTACTTGATAAAGGCAGCTCTCAGGATGTAAAGAAAATCTATGAGCGGCTGGAAAAAGAAAGACCCGAGTTGGTTCAATGACAAAAAGGCTCAATCCTGAATGATTGCGGTTGAGCTTTTTTTACAAATCTTGAAAATAAGCTCAGCGCACTGACGCATCCTCCAACTAAAATTCCAATGAATACCGCCGTAGCTTTAAAGAAAAACCTCATTTCCAATGTGGTCCTGTTTGTTCTGAATGGGATCATCAGTTTCTGGCTGCCACCTTTCCTGGTGAAAAGCCTGGGCATTGGTGCCTATGGTTTGATCCCGCTATCTACCTCGATGGTAGGTTATGCAGCCATCGTAACCGTGGCGATCAACAGTTCCCTTTCCCGCTTTCTTGCCCTTGACATCAACAATCAAAATTTTGAAGCCGCAAACAAGACCTGGAATACAGCCTTCACTTCCCTGGCCGTCCTGCTCTCGCTGCTGGCTCCTTTCCTCTTTATTTTTGCGTGGAATGTAAGCTCATTTATCTCTGTACCGGCCGGGCTTGAACATGATGTTTCGATCCTTTTCACCTGTGTGAGCGTCGGCTTTATCATGTCTGCATTTACTTCGGTGTTCAACTCGTCGGCTTATGTTGCCAACCGGCTTGACCTGGTCAACAGGGTATCGGTGATCAACACCTACATGCGTGTGATCCTGATCTTCGTGATTTTTCTTCTGATCCGCGTATCACTGGGCGGTTACGGTACTTCTATCCTGATTGCCAGCGTAATATCCAGTTCTTACAGCTTTTATCTTTTCAGGAAATTCACTCCTGACATCAAGATTAATTTCAAGCTTTTTGATAGATCGGTTCTCAGCGAAATGCTGTCGATGGGCTGGTGGCTGATCGTGATCCAGCTGGGAAGTATCCTTTTTCTTCAGATCGACCTGCTGGTCATCAACAAAACACTGGGTAACGTAGCAGCCGGGCAATATGGCCTGATCCTGCAATGGAGCCACATTATCCGTACCCTTGCCATTGCACTTTCCGGTGCACTCGGACCATTGATCCTGAACCTGTACGCTAAAAAGGAATTTGATCAGATGATCCGCCTGACAAAGCTTTCCAACAAAGCATTGTCCCTTTTTATCGGCTGTATCGTAGGTGTACTTTGCATTATCTCCCCTGCCCTCTTTTCAATATGGATGGGAAAAGATTTCAGCAACCTTAAATGGTTGTTTATGATTGCACTCCTTCCGCTACCGATCAACCTGGGCGTTCTTCCGCTGTTTTCACTGAACCGTGCTTATAACAAGCTGCGTACGCCCGGAATTTACACCCTGTTTATGGGCGCCTGCAACCTGGGTCTGGCCATATTCCTGGTGAAAGAAACAGATCTGAAATTGTACGGGGTGGCCGTAGCGAGCGGCATTGTACTCACGTTTAAAAACTTCATTTTCATGCCGATATATGTGGCCGGCAATATGGGAATCAAAAGGACAACCTTTTTCAGAGCGTCATTGAGCACCCTGGTTTTACTGGCAATGTCTGTCTTCGGGGCCTTCTATTATTTCGATTATTTTACGATCTCCAACTGGCCGCAGCTGATCATTCACAGTGGCATTCTGTTCTGCATTTTTGCAGGGGTTTCATTCCTGCTGCTCACCCAGTCCGAACGGAAAATGATACTCAGTACAATCCTTAAAAAAACTAAAAAGAAGTGAACAATATCATTTTTTTCAAACCGGCACGACAAACGGAAAACATCGGTGACCTCCTGATCAACCTTGTTGAAGTGGATTTGCTGAGACCTTATGGTCAGATCGTCGTGGACGACCTTTCGGCTCCGGGCTGGTTTGTGGACGAAATCAGCCGGTCGAAATCCGATCTGCGCTTGTCCAAATTCTCGGGCAAGCCGCTGCTGAAAACACTGTCGTCACTGCTGGTAAAGCAACTATTTTCGTCGAAGAAAAACCAGTACTACCTGGCCATCCAGCCGGGACATACTTCCCGTAAAGGTTTTGACGTGGCTGTTTCGAATTTCAAGATCAATGCAAAAATGTACCTGCTCAAAATGATGGGCTGCCGTATCGTACGCATTGGTTTTTCGATCGGCCCTTTTGATGATTACAATGGCTGGGCGGAGTCTTTCGGATCCAAGGCGTACCACTACTATGCCGTACGGGACAATGAGTCGCTGAAAATTGCCAAAAAATATAACTTCAAAAATCCCCTGTATTTTCCTGACCTCGCCTGGGCTTACTCGCCGGAGCGTCAGCAAAAAGCGAATGGAGATTATATCGTCATCAGCATGCGGTCCAATGCATACGGCCGCATCCACGATTCGACGTACCTGAGACCGCTGCTAACCCGCATCCGCGAGATACTCGTTCTTTCGGGACAGCAAAATACCAAGATCGTGCTCGTGCACCAGGTGAAATACGACCGCGAAGCAAGTGCTGAAATTTACGAAAGCCTGAAAAGCGAGTTTAATGCTGAGCTGATTGATACTATGCTGACGCTGAGCCAGGCCAATGAAATATATGGAAATGCCAAGTTTATCATCAGTAACCGGCTGCACGTATTGCTGCTCGCACTTAAATGCGGAGCGCTCTCGTTCCCGCTGGTGGATGTAGTGGATAACAAAAAGATCACCAGCATTTTCAATGATAACAACCTGAGTGACCTGATTCTCGATATTAAATCAAGCGCTGAAGAAAATGGCCGGCAGATTGTACGGAACTTTGAAAAGCGTGAGGCGGTAATGGGTGAGTTCAAGAAAATCCAGGCTGCCAACAAGCAGGTTATAGAAGAAAAACTAAGTACAGTATTCCGGTAGCGGAAGCATTTTATCAAACAGACAACAACTATGGTTTCGATTATTGTACCGTGTTACAATTGCGAGCATTTTGTAGAAAGGGCCGTAAATAGCGTGCTGGGCCAAACCTACACTGACTGGGAATTGATACTGGTTAACAATAATTCAACAGACGGAACCCAGTTGGTCCTTGAAAAAATTGCAAGTACCTACCCCGACAAGGTACAGGTATACCAGGAATTCAAAAAAGGCGCTCCTGCTGCCCGCAACAAAGGTCTTCGGGCTGCCAAAGGCGAGTGGGTGCAGTACCTGGATGCCGATGACGAACTCCTGCCCGACAAGCTGAAAGTGCAGGTGGAGCTCGGAGAAACGCAGCAGGCAGATTGTGTGATCGGGAATGCAAACCTGATTGAACTGAAAAACGGCGTACTGGCACAAACCCGGAGACCCCTGAATACGGAGGATGTATGGTCCGGGCTGATCACGTCGCATCTTGGCATTACTACCGCGATACTCTGGCGGAAAAGCCGGCTGGATCATATTCAGGGATGGGATGAAAACCTTACCTCCTCGCAGGAATATGATATGATGTTCCGCTTGTTGAAAAACGGGGCAAAAGTGATTTTTGATCCGGCTGAAAATACTTTGATCCACAAAACGGACAGTGGTATTTCAAAAAACCCGGATAAAAACAAGATGCTCGGCATCATTGATAACCGTGTTAAGCTGAGGTTGCAGATTGAGCAGCATCTTAAACAAATCAGTCAATTAACCGAGGCGCGGAAAAACCTGATTTACAGGTATATTTTCCTGGAATTGACAGGTAATAAAATTGACATTGCAGAGTACCGGAAAACCCGTCTTGATGGCGCTTCGCTGGATTTTCCAATGCAATGGAAACTGGATCATTTTGTAAAAACCAGCCGGAAGTCAATTGTCCGCGGAATTAAATCGGTAATCGGAAGCTGACAAGCCATCCCGCCGCTCAAATAAATAATAACCAGGATCAGGCTGATCCATCCCTAACAGCTAAATTGATTATGAACAACGTGCTGGTATCTGTTATCATCCCAACATACAATGACTGGAAGCGCCTGGCGCTTTGCCTGGATGCATTGAAGGAACAGAGCTTTCCGGCCGACCGGTTTGAAATAATAGTTATCAATAATAATCCAGCCGATAAGAAGCCGGCAAACTTTGTTGTACCGCAAAATTGCATTTTGTTGGACGAAGAAGAACCGGGTTCCTATGCTGCCAGGAATAAAGGGATCGGCAGGGCACAGGGTACGATTCTCGCCTTTACCGATTCGGATTGCATTCCGTCCGCTGACTGGATCAAAAATGCAGTTACGCTTCTTGAATCAAATAAAAACATCAGCAGAATTGCAGGGAAGATTGATATTTTTTACAAATCCAATCATCCTACTCCTGCCGAGCTTTATGAAAAGGTATATGCCTTCAAGCAGGAAGATATCGCAAAATCGGGACTGAGTGTTACCGGAAATATGTTTGCCTACAAGTCGGTCTTTGATGCGGTCGGCAATTTCAATAATACGCTCCTGTCCGGGGGCGATTATGAATGGTCCAAACGTGCCGAGCAGGCCGGATTTAAAATTATTTTTGGCGAAAATGTAGCGATCCGCCACCCGGCCCGTCATCGCATGTCCGACCTGGTTAAAAAAACAAAGCGTGTGGTAGGAGGTGATGTCGTAACCAAAAAATCGGCATTTATTGACCTGCTTATCAGCATGAAACCCCCGATGCGCATTGCTGCCAAACAATTTGAAAAATACGGGAAAGAGCTTTCACTCAGTCAGAAGGTTAGCGTATACTCGATCAAATATTATCTTGCGCTCGTTTGCAGCGTCGAGAAATTGAAAATCTCCTGGGGACAACAGGAAAAAAGAAGAGAATAAGGTTACTCAGCTGAATAATAAAAGAACTTGGCTGTACTTTGACACTGGATCCATTAAAATGAAACAAGCGCGTAATATTCTGATCTTTTGCAATGTGTCTGATTTCCGGACTTATACTAGGAGAGCTACGCTTGAATCCATTGCAAAACTGGCGCCGGGTACGAAGTGTATTTCTATGGTATCATTCTGGAATGGCCCGAAGCTGGACCTCAGGAGTGAGCACCTTGAAATCATACCATTCTATTATTATCTGCCCTACCCGGTTATCAAGAAAATCGGTTTCCTGAATTACATTAATTTCAAGCTGAATACACTCCGGACAGGATTTGATTTCAACAAATTTGATACCGTAATCCTGTCAAGACCACACAACTATATTGTGGGTCCATTTATCAAGGATAAAAAGAAAGTTGTCATTTTGAGTGATGCTTATCACACCATGGGCAATACACTGGAAGAAACCCGGAAGGTGATTGAAATGGGGGATGTGATCATGGCAACCAGCATGGCGCTCCGCGATGTTTACGTACAGAAATACTTTTCCATTACGGATAAAAATATTGTTTACTGGCCCAACTGTGTCGACCTGGATGTGTGGGGACCTGCGGCAACAAGTAAGCCGGAGCCACGCAAAACAAATGAAATAGTTGTTGGTTTTGCAGGTAATTTCATGGAAGCCACGGACATTCATTTGTTGTACGATGTGGTCACAACCATGACAGACGTCAGGTTTGTTCTTGCAGGTAAAAACAGATATCCTCAAAATTCGGAGGAGTCGGCCATGCTGGAAAAGATAATCAAGGCGCCAAATGTGGAATACCACGGCTATATTGATTACAATCAGTTGCCCGACGAAGTTAAAAAATGGGATATATGCATTATGATTGATGCCATCAGCGAACATGCTTCTTACCATCATCATAATAAAATGTACCAGTACCTGGCACTTGGCAAGCCGGTTGTTTACCAGAAAAACCACAATGATTACGAACCGCTTGGGGAAGCATCATTTGGTGTAACAGGTTCAGCAGAATTCATTGAAAGACTGGAATACGTGATCCGGAAATTAAAAGACGGAACTGATTTTTCTGCACGGGCAAAGGAGCTTGCGTATGAAAATTCAAGCGACCGCCGGGCCGAACAACTTCTCGAAATCATATAAAAATACACACGCATGTTTTTTCTCGAAAAAAGATGGTTTCCTTCAATCGTTACATTCCTCTCCCTGTTTGTGGGGCCGGGTGTATTGTTGAAGCTGCATTACCCGATCGGGGAAGCGGGTGCCGGCGCCTTGTTCCGGTTCCATCCGGTTTCCTATTTCCTTATCATCCTTACAGGTTACAATGCCCTGAAATATAGCTACAAGCTGGGTGAATTAAAGAAGTTCCAGAATTTCAGCATTGCAGTTTTTGTCGTGCTGATCTATTCACTCACATTCGGAGCTTCCAAAGGAAACCTCTTTTTGTTCAATGTACTGGTATGTCCTGTTCTGATCATTTATAATTTCCAGTTTATTAATTACAAACAGCATATCAATGTAGAAGTATGGACCAAAATCATGTCCATGTTCCGCTTCTTCTTTTATGCTGAATGTCTCCTTGCCATTGCAGAGCACGTTGTACACTTTAAGCTGTTTCCGATTAATGAAACTGCAATACTTTTCCGGTCCAATGCTTTCCAGGGCCACCCGCTGAACAACTCCCTGTTCCTGATATTTTTCTCGTGGTTTTTCTATTCCTATGAGAATTCCTTTCTGAAAAGAATGGTGATTATCGGGCTTACCGTAGGTGCATTGGCGAGCTTTGGAGTACGCTCGGGACTGTTGGCATATTGCATGGGTATTACACTGCTCAGCCTTAAATTCATGGAACGCGGCAAGATCAACTTCTCGTTCCAGAATATCGCCATGCTGGTGATCCTGTTTGTGAGTGTATTTTACATCGTACTTTACACCCCGCTGGGCGCCAGGATTGTATCGGCAGGTAGCTTCAATGACAACAGTTCCGGTGTAAGATTCAATGTGTACAGCATGTTCCTGTCCATATCACTGGAAGACATTATTTGGGGTACCAAGCAGGAACTGATTGATTACCTGATGTACATCAGGGGAATCGAGATTATCGAAAACTTCTGGATTATCTGGATTTTCAAGTACGGAGTCATTTTTGCCGCTTACCTTGGAATTTCCTTTATTCTTTTTACATTCCAGATTGCCCGGCTGGCATTCCCGCTGAAAAAATACGACCGGCTTGTTGTTGTCGGGTGCTTTTTACTCGCAGCGTCGTCCAACAACTCGCTGGCTGTAAATACAACCGTAATCAGCGCGATCACAATCCTGTGTCTGACGCAATACAACCTGCTCCGGTACAAAGCCAATAACAAGCCCAAATCAAATGTTGCCGCACGGGTACCGGCACCGATGCCATTTTAATTACGATCGATAGTCGAGGTACTAACAAAATCTATGAAGATACGCGTACTACATGTCCTCAACAGCCCATCTATCGGTGGAATTGAGTCTTTCGTTTATTATCTGGCAAGGGTACAGCAAAGCAACCCGAATCTGGAAATAGCACTTCTCTTCTCACGCCCCGAGGGTAATTTTAAGGAGAAGTTTTTGTCCATGGGCATACAGTGTTATTTCTTTAATATCAAAGCATTTGATCCGGATATCAGGAAGTATATGCGGTTTGCCAAAATTGCATCGCGCTTCGATATACTTCATTTCCATACCTATATTCCTACCCGCGAATTATTTGCTTCGAGGCTGAAATCAAAAATTGTTTTCACACAGCACAGCGTTGACGGATTTGGAAGAGCCAAAAAGAAGACGGATTATTTCAGGCATTTAATGCTTAGAAACTTCCTGAATAAAGACGCTGATTTCGTCACCTTTAATTCCAACTATACCAAGAAATTCTGGAACGAACGCGGAATTCTTAATACAAGAAGTAAGGTAGTATACAACGGAGTGACTTTTGAAAATCAGGATTCGGTTACGGCTACCAGCGAGCCTGTCATTGAAATTGACCGGAGTAAATTCATTATCGGTACCAGCTCCCGCTTTATCAACTGGAAACGCATTGATCTGCTGGTAAAAGCATTTCACATTTTCCAGAAAGGAAAAGACAATGCGCACCTGCTGCTGGTGGGAGATGGTAATGAAATGGCTAATCTGGTAGAACTGGTGAAAAGTCTCGGGATTGAAGACAAAGTAACTTTCACGGGTTTTACCACCAATGTTACCTACTACCAGTCTGTGATGAATGTTTGTGTTTTCCCATCCACAACAGAATCATTCGGGCTTGTTGCCATTGAATGCCTCCATCAGGGAAAACCCGTGCTGGTATTCCGGGACGGTGGCGGCATTACGGAATTGATTAACAAAATAGATCCCGAGAATGTAGTAGACGATATTCCCGGACTTGCGCAGGCATTTGAAAAATATTATAAAAATCCCGGACTACTCGGTGAAGAAAACAAGCTGCGGTGGAAGCGCTTTGCCGAAGAGTTTGATATGAAAATTGCAGAAAATCAATTCTACCAGATTTATGAAGAATCATTATCTGGCTTAATACAGTAACTCAACTTAATTTATTCAGAAAATTAAATACACCCGTTTATGAACATAAGTATTTTTGGTTTAGGCTATGTAGGCTGTGTGAGCCTTGGATGTTTGGCAAAGAACGGCCACACCGTCGTAGGAGTTGACGTGAGCCAGGATAAAGTAAACCAGATTAACAATGGACAGGCAACCATCGTTGAAAAGGATATAGATCAAATTATTGCAGACCAGCACGAAGCCGGCCGCATCAGTGCCACTACCGACTTCAAGGCAGCGGTTGTTCAGACTGAATTGTCTATTGTAGCAGTAGGAACACCTTCCAGCTCAAAAGGACACCTGAACCTGGACTACATTTTCAATGTCGCCAGAAATATCGGTGAAGTTCTGAAAGAAAAAGATGCATTCCATGTGGTTGCGCTGCGCTCTACCGTACTGCCGGGAACTTGCGAAAAGTTTGCGCACATTATTGAAGATGCTTCGGGTAAAAAAGCCAATGTTGACTTTGCAGTCGTTGATAACCCTGAATTTCTCCGAGAAGGTACTGCGGTTCAGGATTACTACAACCCCCCGCTGACGCTGATCGGTGGCGAAAATGAGCAGGCAACATCCCTGATGGCCAGCCTCTACCAGCAGCTCCCCGCAGAGGTGATCATTACCGATACCAAAACAGCGGAAATCATGAAGTATGTAAATAATACTTTCCATGCGCTGAAAATTTCTTTCGCCAATGAAGTAGGTAACATTTCAAGCGCGCTGGGTATTGATTCGCATAAAGTAATGGAGATTTTCTGCAAGGATAAGCAGCTTAACATTTCTCCGTATTACTTCAAACCCGGCTTTGCATATGGCGGCTCATGCCTCCCGAAAGACCTGAAAGGCTTGCAGACCCTGGCTCATGACCTGTATGTGAAAGTCCCGCTGATTGACAGCATTGACGAAACAAACACGATCCAGATCCAGCGCGCAGTAAGCCTTCTGAGCCGCTTCTTCGGCAAGCGCATCGGTATCCTTGGATTGAGCTTCAAGGCAGGAACAGACGACCTTCGTAACAGTCCGTCGGTAGAGCTGGTTGAAACACTTGTCGGAAAAGGTTTTGATATCTCTATTTACGATTCAAACATCCAGATTGCGAAGCTGACCGGTAAAAACAAAGACTACATCGAGAGCCGGATTCCTCACCTTTCCAAGCTGCTGGTAGACAATCTTGACTACGTGGTAGAGAAGAGTGATGTGCTCGTGGTTTGTAACAAAGAGCAACAATTCGTAGAAAAATGCGACACCGTTTCAGGCAAAACCATCGTGGATCTTGTGCGTCTGCCGGAGGGTGTAAAAGAAAATAATCAATATTTTGGTATCAACTGGTAGTAAGGAATTGTACTCAACGTATAATGTAATGGAGAATAACCTTCTTGGCAAGCATATACTCATCGTCGTTGAAAACCTGCCGGTTCCGTTCGACAGGCGAGTATGGCAGGAGGCGAATACATTGAAGGAGAATGGGGCAAAAGTTTCTATAATTTGTCCAAAAATGAAGGGCTATACCAAGAGCCGGGAAACCATTGATGGTATAGAAATTTACAGGCACCCGCTCCCCGTCGAGGCGAGCGGTGCCCTGGGCTACCTGCTCGAATACAGCGCGGCTTTGTTCTGGGAGTTTACGCTGGCACTCAGGATCTTCTTCAAAAAGCGCTTCCACGTTATACAGGGTTGTAATCCGCCCGATCTGATCTTCCTTGTTGCGCTCCCATTCAAATTGTTTGGTGTCAAGTATGTGTTCGACCATCACGACATCAATCCGGAGCTCTATGAAGCGAAGTTTGAAAAGCAGGATGCATTTTACAAGCTGATGGTATTGTTTGAAAAACTTACTTTCAGAACGGCCAATGCGAGTATCGCCACCAACGAGTCTTACAAAAGTATAGCAGTGGAAAGAGGCGGCATGTCGCCGGATAAAGTAACCGTGATCAGAAGCGGCCCCAAGCTCGACAGGCTGCGCATTACTGCCGGTAACCAGACCTATAAAAAGGGCCGGAACTACCTGGTAGGCTATCTCGGGGTGATCGGCGAGCAGGAAGGGATCGATCTGCTTCTTGAAGCATTTCGCCTGCTGGTGGACCGGCGCAAGGATGTGCAGCTGGCCATCGTAGGCGGAGGCACGAGCGTAGAAAGTCTGAAAGCACTTTCCATTGAAAAAGGATTGGGCGACTACGTTGACTTTTACGGCAGGGTATCCGATGAGCTGATGGTAGATATTCTGAATACCACGGACATATGCGTTAATCCGGATAAGCCATTGAAGATGAACAATCTTTCTACCATGAACAAGATCATGGAGTACATGGCACTCAAAAAGCCGATTGTACAATTTGATCTCAAAGAAGGAAAGTTTTCGGCCCGGGAGGCATCGCTGTACGCTACTTCGGTACCGGACTTTGCAGATAAAATGGATTTTCTTCTGAGCAACGCAGCGGTTCGTGAGCAGATGGGAAATTATGGCTATAACCGGGTGGTTACGGAGCTCTCGTGGGAATTTGAAAGTAAAAAGCTGATTGATTTTTATAAGAGGCTGCTTAAATAAGCATGGGACTGGCGCAACCCGCGCCGGTCACTCATCCTCTTTATGAAAATAAAACGTATATAAAGAATTACCCTGACCGGGTGTTTCTTTTTTACTGCACTTTTGGCTCCATAATCAGCTACCTGCCAGCAGATTACCTATCGGAATGTATTGGCGGGTGATATCCACAGTAAGTTGTTAACAAGGAAAAGTTCTGCGGCGGCAGTTGCGGAATAAAGTGTAATATGAAAAAAGCCGGCGGCCAGTTGCAGCACTTTGCAGCTTCCGGTTGCTCCCTGACCTGCTGGTGAGCGGGCTAAGCCGGGATTGCCAGAGATCAGTACGCCGCCTCTGGTGCTGGTATCGTTTTAGTATCTTTTTGACCATCGCATACCTGGGTGACCCGGGCTACCAGGTTGTTGTGCAGTAGCACGAATTCCCGGTTTCAGTGTAAATCTGAAATTTATACCGTATCCATTTCACTTGAAATTGTAAAAATGGATCAAGGTGTATTGAAGGCATAATGAGAAGGTTGTTGACTATACGGGCCGTGATTATTACATTATCCATGCGGCCCTTCTTTAAGAAAGAATGCACAAAGTGCCGGGGAGGTACGAGTCTGCGGATCACCCCACTGCTGAAAGCAGGACACTTTTTTACTCCGATGCTGGCATTGGTAGTGAAAAGGCCACTTTCAAATCCATGAATAACGCCCCTAAGAAAGACAAATAACGTATCTGTGAGTGATGAAGGTGAAAGTTCGCTGGCAACACTGACGATTTCTTTCGTAAATTAACAGTTTAGAATTGTCGAATTGACATTGTCAGGCCCTCCGATGTAAAATGAACTATTAGCCTGGAAAACTGCGGATTAAAATCTGGTCCTGACCTGCGCAAAAAAGCAAGGGCTTTGCCCATTGCAGGTTCGGACAATGAGTTTTAATAGTGGCGAAATAAGCAGCGTATATCGCTTGTTCCGCCCGAATGCTTGTCTGGTAACTAATATTCACATAACCCCAATAATTTAATTTAAAATGGCTACCCTACTTAGATCTTTTGATTTCAGACAGGAACCTTCGGTAGATGAGGACAGTATATCTGTTACAAGAGACAGCGAAGCATCCTATTACGGATCAGACGGCTACCTGCATTTTTCTAATAAAGGCAGAGAGCTGATAGTAAACAGTCAGAGCTTTACAGGTAATTCATGGAATCGTGTGGGCGTGACTGCATCCGTACCAGGTGATATTGCTGTTCCGGATGGTTCAAGTTCGGGCAATAAGATTACAGAGTCAGTATCAAGGGGAGAACACCGGATATCACGCGGACTAACCATTACCAAAGGCACTCCTGTTACAATCAGTATCTATGCAAAAGCCGGTAACCGGTCGAGCGTGCAGTTCAGCTTCCTGAAAGCAGCTTCCTTTACCGGAGGTAATCCGGGTATCCGGTTTAACCTTGCCAGCGGCAAGCTCCTCTCCCGAAGCTCAAACGTGATCAGCTACGAAGCGATTGACGCCGGAAATGGCTGGTGGAGACTTAAAGTGACAGGCCTGCCAGACCGGGGCTCAGAATCCGGTGTGCACCTTTATATTCTCAATGACAGTACGTCTATGAGCTATGACGGAAGCGCTGAAAAATACATCTATGCCTGGGGAGCGCAGATAGAGCAAGGCGCAACCCTGTCCGACTATACTGCCTTCAACGGTCTACGGTTTAACCATGACCTGTCCGGTAAAACACCTAAGTTAATCGGCGCCCTGATTGAGCCGCTGGGCACCAACTATACGCCGTACTCACAGATCCTTACGCATTCCTCGTGGCGCAAGCAGTACGCTACGGTAGTTTCTTCCGGCAAAGCTCCGGATGGCTCGTCCACCGCATACAAGATCAAGGAAGACTCGACCAGGGGTGTACAGCATTACATCATGCCATACCCTACATTGCCTACTGCCATCGGCAACAAGTACACGTTCAGCGCATTTCTGAAAGCAGCCGAACACAAGTGGGCGTTCTTCAATATCAATGGGGTGACGGTGCACTTTGACTTACAACATGGCGAGGTAGGAAACAGAAATGATATTTTTTCTCCATCCATAGAAAGTGCCGGAAACGGTTGGTACAGATGTTCGGCTACTTTCCTGGCCCTGCTACCATTTACATCCGCAAAAATCGGTCCGGAACCCGCCAATGGAAACCCGACCTACAATGGAAGCGGTAACAGCGGCGTACTGGTTTGGGGCGTACAGTTTGAAAGGTCGCCATCGATGTCCAGCTACATCAGGACCACTTCAAACCAATCTACCCGCAGTGCGGATAATGTCAAGATCAACAAGCCCGAAGAAAGCAGCAAACTCGACATATTCGTGCAGCGCGCTACCGGCGGTACATGGATCAACAATGTAGACGGGAACTATGATATTCCGCTGGGTGAAAGCCCGGTTCAGGTTGTAAATTTCTACAATTCCGGTGAATCAGTTTCCACCAAAGATTCGCTTGTACAATCCCTTTTTGCACAGGAATATAAGTATCTTGGTAACTCGGGCATGCGCCTTTCGATTATGGGTACGGAATATCAGATCCAGACTCCCAACAAGCCGTGGTCGATCCAATACGCCGTGAACAAAAGCTCGCCGGTGTTCCGTGTTCAGGTGAATGCAGGTGACTTGTGGGACGGAGATGCGGATAACCCGAAGGAGAAAGAAAGATGCGAATTCTACATGAAAAATGCAGATTTGCCCTTTAACGAAGATGTCTGGATCTCGTATGCCATGAAAATAGCTCCGGGAACACCATTAAACCTTTCACCTGTGGAATGGTGCTACCTGGGACAGGTACATGCTACCGAAGATCCGGGCGATATCAGCACAGGCCCTATCCTCGGTTTCAGGCTGGAAGGTGAAGATACCATTACCGCTTACACGGCTTCGAGCAGTGAGGATCCGATCAAAAGGCCGCCTACTTACATCCCGCGTGGAAAAGGTACATTCACGAGGGGAGTTTGGCATAAGGTTGTTATACGTGCAAGGTTTACACATACCGATAATGCAGAGCTGCAATGGTGGCAGAATGGTAAGGAGCTGGTCAATGTAAAAGGGATCGGGATGGGTTATAAAGATAAGATCGGCCCTTATTGGAAGTTTGGCGTATACCGCTCGGCGATGTCCCCCACAGTTACAGTAGAATACGCTAATATGGAAGTACGGTACGGCTCATCATTGCTGTCAAGAATAGTATCGCCATTACTTATCAGTTAGTTATGTCACACGTTTAGCCATGAAATTGAGACGCAGGAATTTTATACAGATCACCGCCTTGTTATGGGCTACTGTGATTTCAGGACTGTCTCTGCGCGCCAATCCCAAGAAGCGGGACTCTCAACTTGCCGTCAGTATGATGTCGGATGATGGTGATTATGCAGTTCGGGTGGATGGGCATTTGCAGATTTTGCGCATCATCGACAATGTGGGTGAGGTTAGTATTCCACAATACTCCTGTACGCTCGAATACACGCCCGCAATCGGCACTTCGGATGTAACGGTATATATCGATCAGGGTACAACCATGTCGTACCTCGCACCGGCAAAGTTACTCGCCGAAAGTGGAAGCAAATGGGAAGTTACGCTGATGGGAAATCCCGTGGCAAACGGCAAAATCATTACGAATATCACGGGGCCATCCAACAAGATGCCGGTACTGGAAGTAACCGATATAAGCGGACGATCACTGGTGAAAAAGCAGGTTTCAAAGACGAAATTTTCACAAGATTTTGAGCTCGACATCCAGCGATATGCCAAAGGAACACTGTTGTTCACGGTAAGCTGCGACGATTTTTCCGAGACAATGAAGGTATTTCATGATTTTTAATATTCAAGTAATTGCTAACGTAAACAGCCAGCTTCTCTACCATGGAGAGGCTGGCTTTTGCGTTTCAATTTGATAATATCAGCTGGTGTTGGTAGCTTTGACAAAGTGCTACCCAAAACTGAATAATCCCTCTTAAGTGCTTAAAAAGCTACTTTTTTTGCTAAGCTTATCTGAAAAGCTATGATGCGGATCATCGGAATAAATGATTGAAATCAGGTTTTAAATTTTACACAAAAACGCCCTCCGGATTTATTTAAGACGCCGCCCGGGAACAGGAAATTTGCACTGCTTTTTACAAATCTTTTTCCAGGTGGGTTTTTAGCGGTTACGCCGCAGGTTTTGAGGTGCATCCTTACTCAACGAATACTTTTACCTCATACTTGCTAAACAAGAACTGTATGATTATTGATTTTAATGATGACAGCGCCCCGCTCGACTTTCAGGCAGATATCTGCATCGTGGGTAGTGGTGCCGCTTCATTGGCCATCCTCACAAAACTTTATAATTCCAACTACAAGGTGCTGGTCGTTGAGGCCGGCGGCGAAAATGTAACGGATCAGAACCAGGAACTTTACAATGTCATAGCCCCTTTTCATCCTTTCGAAGGAGCACATAATGGTCGCTTCAGGGTATTTGGAGGGTCTACCACACGCTGGGGAGGACAATCGCTGCCGCTGGACCGGATTGATTTTGCACAGAGAGACTGGCTGCCGAACACGGGCTGGCCGATCGCGTATGATTCGGTTTCGAAATATTATCCAGATGTAGACAAGTTCCTTAACCTGGACCCTACCGGCTATGAAAACGACATTTTCGCCCTCCTGAAAGAAGAACCGCTGCCATCCATTGACGAGCTTCAGTTCAGGTTTTCAAAGTGGAGCCCGCTCCCAAATCTCCGTGAGCAATACAGAAAGGGTATTACCAAATCGGCAAATGTTACATTACTGAAAAACGCCAATGTAACCAATATCAGGCTTACGGACGACCACAGCCAGGTTGACCGTATCGAGTTCAAAAACTTTACCAAAAAGAGCGGCCAGGTAAAAGCAAAAAAGTATGTGCTGGCGTGCGGAGGTCTTGAAAACGCACGTATTTTGCTGGCGTCGAATAAACAGCAGCCCCTGGGCGTAGGCAACTCCCGCGACCTGGTAGGCCGCTTCCTTCAGGATCACCCGAGGGCAGAGGTAGGCACGCTCATTTCGAGCAAGAAACAACAGTCTTACCTCAACTATTTTTACCTGGGTAAAACACGTATCCTGCCCAGGTTCTTCTTTTCTGATGATTTCCAGAAAAAACATGAGATCCTGAACACGACGGCTTTCGTCGAGTTTTATACCAAGGAAGATGATGTTTTTACCATTGCCAAAGAAATCTACCGTAAACAGGTTCGCGGGACTTTGTCTTTTGAAGAATTTAAAATGGCATTAAGGCTGGTCAAAAACCTTCCTGAGCTGCTCGTTATTGCCAAGCACTACTACATCAACCGCAAGGTATATACACCCAATGCCCGCGCCAGGCTCAATGTGATGACCGAATCGCAGGCGTTACCGGAGAATCACATCGAACTCAGCAAGGAAGTGGACGCACTCGGCATGCCGAAAGCGATCGTCAAATGGAAAATTGATGAAAAGGTACGCCATACATTTCTGACTTGTACCGAGCTGATCAGCGATTACCTTACTTCGGTAGGCTTTGGCAAAATTGACGTGGACGACTGGCTGGAGCAAGATGGCTGGGAGAAGAATGTGCGGGATTCGAAGCACCATATTGGTACTACACGCATGGCTGCCTCCCCTGAAAACGGTGTTGTGGATGAAAATTGCCGCGTTTTCGACCACGGGAATCTTTACCTGGCAGGGAGCTCCGTATTTCCGACGAGTGGACAGTCCAACCCTACGGCTACACTGATTGCATTAGCCTTCCGGCTCGGCGACCACTTTCTGGCGAGTAAAATTTAGTCAAACAAAAAAGGAGCATTACTTACAAAAGCTGCACTTGCTGCACAGATAAACGATTTATGAAAAAAGTTGAATTGGTAAAAGGTATCCCCTCCTCCGCGTTGGGCTTCGGCTGTGCTCCTATCCTGGGTGCGGTTGACGGTAAAACTGCAAAACGCATTATCGACTGTGCACTGGATTGCGGCATTTCCCACTTCGATCTCGCACGGTCCTATGGCTACGGCGAAGCAGAGGAGTTTGTAGGAAAAATCCTGAAAGAACGCCGAAACGAAATGACCATAGCCAGCAAATTCGGTATCATGGCAAACTGGAAATCCGAACTGCTGAAACCGCTTAAACCATTGGTCCGCTACCTGCGCAGCGGTGACAAGAAAGTTGACCTCGTCCCTAAAAAGCAGCCGGCACCTACTGGCCAGCCTGGAAAAGGAGGTGATATGTTTCACGACCGTATCCCGTTCAGGGCAGCAGATATGAGAAGGAGCCTTGAAAAAAGCCTACGTGCGCTTGGTTCCGACCATCTCGACTACTTCTTTGTGCATAACCCGCTGGAAAAACTGGTGCATATTGATGAGCTGAGTGAAGCTGCGCAAAGGTTGAAGGAGGAAGGAAAGATCCGGGCCTGGGGAATTGCCTACAAGCGCTCCCTGCAGGAACTTCATCAGCCGTACCTCGATCGGTTTGATGTACTTCAGTTTGACAACTCTGTCGGGGTGGATGGTTATGACAATCTGATCAAGACACGTGCTCAAAAACCAAATATCTTCTTCTCTCCTTTGCGTGGTGCCGCAAAAGAAATGAAGCCCAATGAAATTCTTCAGCAACTGTTTACTGATTTTCCGAACACGGTGATTTTATGCTCCATGTTTAATGAAAAGCATCTCCGCGAAAATGCCAAGCTGGTAAGTTGAGCAGTACTTTATACAAAAAGACCGGCCGCCAGGAAGCTTTCTGGCGGCCGGTCTTTTTGTATGCCCTATAAACCTACTTTTTAGGCACAAACGAAGGGTTTTCGCGCTGGCTCAGCATCTTCTTGTAACCCACAATTTTTTCAATCCCTATAAAAATGTTGGAGCGGTGCTGGACAAGTTTCTGCATTACATACAATACGTACTTCCAGCCGAATGCATGCGAGCGGGCCAGGTAATACAGTACCGACTGCTGGTACTTGCGCTTGTTGATAGACCGCAGAAAGTCATTGGCCTGCAATGCAGCATTAAAGCGCGTATCAAAGTGCTCTTTGCTGAATGAATTGCTGATACTACCCGGCGTTACGGTGATAATGTACAGCACATCGGTTGTGGCTGCTATTTTCCTGGCCCGATTTGCCGAAGTAATGGAAAAGTAGATATCGTTGGAAGCCAGAATCTCCTGAAAGCGCAAATTGTACTGCTCCACCATCTGCCGCCTGATCAGCTTGCCCCAAGGCGGATTGAAGTAGTACCGCAATGCATCTTCATTGTCCTGACTCGGGTCAGCTACAAAATCGGAAACCAATTTCAGGTACCGCTGGTGACGATAAGCTACCTGCGTAATATCATCGTTGAAAACGCTGCCCGTGCCAAAGAAAATGATGTCTTCCTCAGCATTGTAGTACTTCTCAATCAGGCTCAACATATTGCCGGCAAAGTAGTCGTCTGCATCTGCAAATAGCAGCCATTTTCCTGTGGCGTGTTTCAGGGCAGTGTTCCTGGCGCGTCCGGCTCCTTTCGCAGCAGTTTCAAAGATTAGAACTACTTCTCTACCAAAATCGAACTCTCTCAGCTTTCGTTTTTCGTCCTCGGTGCTGCTGTCATCCACAATGATGATTTCAATGTCGGGACTTGCAGGAATCGAGTCCAGCAAACGCGTAATTAAGTGTGTAGCGTTTTTGTGGGGTATGATGATGGAAAACTTCTTTTCAGGGATGGATGCTGATGTGCCCGGGACGGCGCCCAATACATTGTCTGACATATGGATTGCTAACAATAATTTACTAAGACCTGATTGATAGGAGGTTCCGCTTGGTAATCTAAACCGGCACATGGCATGCCAGGCTGTTGTGTATGGGAACACATGAAAATGAATGCAACCAACATTGCCTAATTTCGGCAGTGACTGCTACATGGCTATACTACAAAGATAGGTAGTCTGAACTTAAAAACGCCAGTACAGAGAGCAGCCCTGATTAGATTGTTGAAAACATCCTCAATGATATCAAAATCATCCTCTATCTATCTGATAACGTGCATTCAATGCATTATGGCGGTGTTTGAGGAAGATCATCAATCATTTCAGAAGGCAGGATAAAAGGTCGTAATCAGGCATATCATTATACATGTAAAAATTAGCTTGAATTGCTATTGTAGAATTAATTCAAAAAATTTGTCATATAAATTTTTTTTTCTGTACTCCCATAACTACTTTTGTATTGTCTCACATTAATCAACCGCATATACTATCATACTACTATGGAATCTGACGCACTATCGGTATTTGATTTCCGCCGTGAACCTACGACCACAAACAACAACATCTCGTTTTCACGCGCTACGGAGGCTTCTTTTTACGGAGCAGACGGTTACCTGCACTTTGCACAGCCGGGTCAGAACTGGCTTACCAACAGCCAGAACTTTATAAGCAGCTCATGGACAAAGGTGAATGTGGCTGCTACAACACCAGGAGATGTGATCAGTCCTGATGGTAGTTCAAGTGCCGGCAGGCTTACCGAAAATAGTGTTACAGGTGAACACCGTTTTTCAAGGACGGTAACTGTTGATCAGAATGCGCCGGTTACAATCAGCATCTTCGCCAAGGCAGGTACCCGCTCGATGGCCCAGTTTGGCTTTACCAATGGTGCTTCGTTTACAGGCGGCACACCGGGTATGAAAGTCGATCTGGTACGTGGAACAATCATGTCAAAAAGCTCCAACGTTGTGGATGCACAGATGGTGGATTCGGGCAACGGATGGTGGAGACTCAAGCTGACTGCTGTACCTGACCTCGGTAAAAGCGTAGGTTTGCAGATGTATCTCAGAAATGAGCTCAATACGGTAAGTTATAAAGGCAATCCGGACTCTTACGTGTATGTATGGGGTGCCCAGCTTGAACAAGGAGCCGTGATGTCCAGCTATGCGCTCACTACCTCAGCCGCTTACACCGGTCTGCGCTACAACTACGATCTTTCCAACGGTACACCCAAGCTGATCGGTACACTAATCGAGCCGCAGGCAACCAACTCCGTACCCTACTCCCAGTTGCTGTCACATTCGGCCTGGCGGAAGCAGTATGCATCCGTAATGACCATCACGAGCAAAGCGCCGGATGGCACCGACACGGTATTCAAGGTTCGGGAAGACACCAAAGCATCCGTTCAGCATTACATTATGCCGAACCCCGTAATTCCTGCCGACGCAGGTTCCGTTTATACTTTCAGCGTGTTTATGAAAGCTGCGGAACGCACCTGGGCTTATTTCAACATCAATAATGTAACCATTCACTTTGATCTTGTAAATGGGGTTGTCGGTAACAAAAATGATATTTTCACCCCATATATAGAGAATGCGGGTAACGGTTGGTTCAGGTGTGCTGCCACCTTTCTGCTCGATGGTTCTTCGGTCTCTGCTAAGATTGGTCCTGAGCCAGGGAATGGTCAGCCCAGCTACACCGGCGACGGTACAAGCGGCATTCTGGTTTGGGGTGCTCAACTTGAAAAAAGCCCGGAACTCACCAGCTATATCAGAACTACATCGGACAAGGTTACGCGTGCCGCTGATATTATTACGCTTGCCAAGCCTACTACTGACGACCACGACGTATTTGTTCAGAGAAAATCAGGCGGGTTCTGGATGTCCAGTGCAGCAGGAAACCTGCAGATTACGCCTTCGGAAAGTGAACTGCAAATGGTTAACTTTTATGAAACCGGCGAAACGGTAGATTCAAAAGACGAGATTGCCCAGACTTTGTTCAGAGAAGAGTACCGCTCACTGGGCGATAACGGAACAAAAACAAAGATTTTTGATACCGAGTACGTTTGCCAAAGCCCTAACAAGCCGTACTCCATGCACCGCGCCATCAACAAAACTTCGCCGATCTTCCGTGTACAGATACAGGCAGGAGACCTTTGGCAAGGTGATGCAACCAATCCGAAGAAAAAGGAGCGCTGTGAAATGTACATGAAGAATGCAGCACTTCCATTTGATCAGGACGTATGGTTTTCGTATGCGATCCGCATTGAGGAAGGTGCGCCGCTGGATTTGTCAGCTGTGGAATGGTGCTACCTCAACCAGGTACACGCTACCGAGGATCCGGGCGAAATGAGTACAGGTCCGGTACTGGGCGTCAGGCTGGAAGGTGCCGATACGATCTCTGTTTACACCGCATCTACACTGGAAAACCCGATTAAAACGGCACCAACCTACATCAGAAGAGGCAGTGTCACACTTGCCCGTGGCGTTTGGCACCGGATTGTATACCGCGCACGTTTTTCACCATACAATACCGGACAACTTCAGTTCTGGGCTGATGGAAAAGAGATCATCAATGTTTCGGGAATCGGAATAGGATATGTGGACAAGCTGGGGCCTTACTTCAAGTTCGGTATTTACCGCTCAGCAACAAGCCCTACACTTGCCGTGGAGTTTGCGAATGTAGAATGTGAGTACAAGAAATCACTTTCATCAAGGATTGCTAACCCACTACCCATTGCATAGTTAAGTTTAGGAATAGGTTTTTGGTTGTTTTTAAACCCGGAGAGCTGCTGCTTCCCGGGTTTATTTTTGTATAAATACAAAGTACATTGTTATATGTACCCATTTAGTACGGGAGATATAAACCATCATCACAGCTGCAACAATCACATCTATTTATTCACGAAAACCCACTGCAACCTTCCCGCCGGAATGACGATATTACCGGATCACTTTTTTAATCCCGAACGTAGCTCCTACCGCATTCCGCAATAACTGTCCCCGGTCAAATGCCACCACGCAGGCCAGTTCCGTATTTTCTTTTACTTTCTTTTTCAGATCCAATGCACCTGATAACTGGCGCGATACGGGGAAGAGGCCATAGCTTTGACGCCTGATTTTTCCCCGTGAATGCCCGTCCGGACTTGTTCCGTAGGTTCCAAAATTTTCCGAACAGGACAGGCGGCCTTGTACAAGAAAACCGGCAACCTTCACTTCCGTGGCCAGATGCAGCATGGCTACCCGGTTATTGTTAAAGTAGTCGCGGGGATCATTCGGGAGATTTCTCCGGGTGGTTTTTACAGTACTGATAAAGGGAGTTCCAAGGCCCACTCCTTTGTACGACCATCCCTCTTTGTAGAAGCCGTTATAGTAATTTTCATCTCCTGATTTGGTGTACCTGGCATTCAGCTCTCCCGCCTGACTTTTTGTATAAAGAAATTCCACCAGAATTTTCTTCCATTGAAACGTGCGGTTGTCGGTACTCAGGTTTGTGATGCTGAATCCATTAAGACCATCTTTAATGTTGGCAAGCTTTGCCAACGCTCCCACATCATAAAAGTTTTGCCGGTAAACAAAAATACGTGTACGACCTATCCTTACATCGCCACCCATATCAACCGATCCCAGGTGATTACCCATTTTACCTTTTTCAAAACCATTGATTTTTGCCTCCATGGTTTTGCCGGTGAATACATAATAATAGGAGTCAAACACCGAAACCCTGAAGCGCTGGCCGTAAACAATCCGCTCATTACCCCAGAAAACCTGATGATTGAACCCGCCATACAGCCGGACACGGCCGGTGGAACGTCCCAGACGGATGTATAAAGACTTCTGATGAAAGTACGTCTTTGCCGGATTTAGTTTTTCCCGGATCTGGTTGACTGCCATTGTTCCCAGCCATCCATGCGCCAGGTTACCTTTTACAGCAATGAATTGTCCGAGTATATGCAGGTTTGAATAGTCGGGCATTGCAATTTCCAGTTTCGGTATTCCCAGTGCATTGCCCGAAACGGCAAATGATCCGCTCGACAAGGTACTGTCCGTCAATCCCGAAATCTGCCGGGACCTCCCAGCCCGGAACTCCAAAACGCCGAGTTTTCCTTTGACATAGGCTTCCGTCAGTATGAACTGGTCACGTACTCCGGTGTTTGCGCGCCCTTCAAAAGCGTAACCCCAGTCGGTCAGCTTTCTTTTTGGGGTGTAAGCCTTGGTACTTCTCAGCACAATGTACCCCGAGTTTCCAGCCAGCGGCACATTCCCGAACTGATTTGCCCGCATCCAGAAAGGCACATGACGCTCGGAAGTTGAAGTGAGTCCGGATTCAACAGTGGCCGTCACGGGGTGTATGCTTGGATGTGCCTCCTGCCGGAAGTACTGGTTTGCAGTACTATCACTGCTTTTAGCGGGATCGGGCTGGGCCGATGAGGTACAGCAGGTGGAGAGGATCAGGAATGAACCAAGTAGATGTTTTATCATGAAGAGGGAGTCGGGCAATTTGCAATCAAATGCAAGTTAGCAATTACTTCTACTTGCAGGTATTCAATTACTTTATCATTGCTGTTTTACGGTCTTGGTTCAAAGGAAAGTATACTAAAAAGCTCGACTATGAACCCTGGCTAAGTATTCGCCCGGGAACATGACACCTGCATCTTCTAATAGCTGTCATTTGCATTTTGTACATAAACCATATAGACAGGTATATTAACCGTAAGTTACATAGCTATATTTATTTTCAATCTTCTGATTGTACCATAATGAAGTGTTTCTTATACACTTCAATCGACATTATTGCATTTTTCTGATACTCCGCTACCGGTAAATAAAATTATTTGTACGTAGTATAGTATAGTACTTCTACTACAAAGTTCGATCGTGTAAAATAACGTCGCGGTGGATAACTCAGGTCAACAACTTGCAAATTTTTCCACAGTTTTTTGCGGCAGTAACAACAAAAATTCGTTCCTTAGAGTATTCAAATCCTCGATATCTCCTCTAAGTGCTTCCTTGACATAGCCTAAATCATTGATTTTCAGGCTATAATGTTTTTCATAGCGAGTTATACTGTTGTTTAAGTGTCTTTTTAGCCTTTTATGGCCAGAAATGACCGATCGCGCAACATATTTTTCGTGCCAAAAAAATATTTTACAAATTTTTAAAAATTAATTCTACAAGCTTGTAGGTATTTAGAATAACTTCTACTACCTTTGTAATGAACAATTAATAATAACAATCACAAGACGAAATGGCCTACCCACTCCAACTAAACGGTTCTGCCAGGAGGCTCGAAAGAAGCTCCTCGGTATCAGGCTCCTGGACTTCGTTCACCCAGCAGCAACAAAGTGTTTTGTATTTTTCTCAGAGCAAAGAAAGTGCACCGGTAAGTTTCGCAGCCCGGTTTGCTGAAAAGCAGGAGAAAGATCAGAAAGTACAAAGTGAAAGTTTTTACAGCATGCTATACCGGATCGATTACTCGCACACACTGACACGTAAACCATCCTCTTTATTCATTTTCTAACATTATACATCATGACTATTAAACGCAGAAACTTCGTAAAATTGATTGGTCTTGGAATGGCCACAGCAGTATCCGGATTGTCTTACTCAGCAACAGCTGCAAATCCAGGATCATATCCTAATGCATTGAATGTACATATGCCGGTTCAAGACGGAAAATACATCTTCCACGTTGACGGCAAAAAACAAATCGTTGAGATCTTCAACGGCGAAGGTACCATGAAAGTACCTGACCACTCTTTCACAATTGACTATCTTGCAGAAGACGGTAAATCCCCTCTATCAGTATATGTTGAGCACAATTCTTCCGAATCTTTCCTGATGCCTGGCTTTAAAGCAGAAGAAGTGGAAAGCGAAGTGGAATGGAGTGCAACGCTACTTGGTAACCCTATCCAGAATGGAAAAATCTTTGCTCAGATCAGCGGCCCGACCAACGTGGCTCCGGTAGTAGCCATCTTCGACATCAACGGCCGTCCCCTTATCAAGGAACAGGTTAAAAAGACCCAGGTTGTTGAAGAGTTTGTATTCGATGTTCAGCGTTTCGCCAAAGGAATCCTGATCATGCAAATCAAATGTGAAGGTTACACTCAATCCCTGAAAGTTCTTCACGCATAGTATTGCTGCATTATAGTAATATATGTAATGAAATAAAAATACGCTGGCGCAAATAGCGCCATGCCACCGCACTTTAATCGTAAACCACCACACACTATCCTCTATCTTTTACTATCAGTTCGCGGAAGCGGATGGGATCCCGATCCCGTCCGCTTACTGCATTTTAAAGCAGACCAATGAACATTAATATTGGTATAATGCAACTTCAATTTTTTCTTCACCCCTGATTTCCTTTCATACCCCAAATTTGTGGTAGTCTACCCCATTATTTTAGAGATTAAAATCGCCTTAATTTTTTTTGTAATACTAATTCAGGCGGAGGACCTCGGATAATTCTCAGGTTGACACCCAATTAAATGAATCCGGCCTTCCGGATCGAACCCGGTGTTCAGATCATAAACCGAATTAGTCATCCATTAAAATTAGCAGCCGGTCAGTTAATTACCGGTTTTTAGCCAGCCTTGAAAACGCTGGAAATAATTTTGAAACTATTACTACTTCCTTTATGATTGATGTTCTGATAATTGAAAGCAATGTTGAGCTTGCAATAAAGTTGCAGCAAACGATTGAAAAAACGGGCGAATTCGCCGTCAGCAAGCTTTTGCACTCCGTGGCCGATGCCCGCGACTGGCTCAATATCGGGCCCTCGCCCCAGCTGATCTTTTGTGATATCGTGCTGCCCGATGGACTGGGGTTTGACATTTTCCGAAATACGAATCTATCCGTGCCGGTTATTTTCTGTACTTCGGACCACGCCTATGCGATCAGGGCATTTGAAAATAACGGGATTGATTACCTGCTGAAACCTTTCGATCATGCGAGGGTACAGAAGAGCCTCAAAAAGTTTTTACAACTGAAAGAGCTTTTCGGAGAAGAGACAATGCCTGAAAAAAAGAAGGGTAAGAAGAACGTCTCATACAAAAGTTCACTGCTTGTTTACTTCCAGGACAAGATTATCCCCATCAACCTCGAAAAGCTTGACTTCATTTATTACAATAATTACCAGGTCAACGTACATACACAAAATGCGCAGTACGAAACCCGTGATACCCTCAATAATATTATTGCCGCATTGAACCCCCGGGATTTTTACCGCGCCAACCGGCAGTTCATCATCCACCGCAAAATGGTAACCAGTATTCAGCAATACTTCGGCCGGAAATTGCTGGTAGGAACATCATCACCCACCCCTGAGCCCATTATTATCAGCAAGGCCAATGCAAGCGAATTTCTGCGTTGGGTTGAAGGAGCAAACCTGGGTACAGGCGTTCTGGACATGTAAGAGGCTTGTCCGTTTCGGGGCTGAATTTGTCCGTCTTACATACGGGTTATTTGAATTACTTTGATCTTTCTTCACATTTGATTGTAAATAATGTTTACCATGTTCCCCTGAACTCGTATTAAAAGTTCAGTTTAGTTTTAAAACCAGTGTACCGGTAAGTTTCAGCATTGTTGCAATGCATGTAATCTGATACTTGCCAGCTGCTTAACGCCATAATCCACGGTTGAGGCAGTTTAATGAAAGATTACCCGTAAAACAGTAAAATGTTCACAACGGATCAGGAAATGTTTATATGCGTATACAGCTGAGCGGTAAGAAAATCGGGTAATCCCCGGTTATTTTTTTCTCAGGCTTGTCAAACAAATTCTACATAAGCAGTTCAGATCAGTGATCAAGTACTCAACACCCCCAAATGAAAGATTATGAATCGGAGAAAATTTCTTCAACAAGCAGGAATTCTAACAGGTGCAGTAATCTCGACCTCCATAGTTAAGATGACACAGAAGACCAACCCTACGGTGATGATCGTTTCGGGCTGGCAGGATGTAAACATTGGCGATATCGCCCACACACCCGGATTGATCGGGCTAATCAAAAAAAGACTCCCGGATGTAAAAATTATACTTTGGAAAAGGAATCCCAGTGCGATGGTGGAAGATATGCTTGCCCGCCATTATCCCGACGTAAGGGTTATACATGGAGGTGTACAGGATAACATTCCGCAAAGTGAAAGCGTAAGGGAAGCATTCAACGAAGCCGACTTCTTCATTCACGGATCAGGTCCGTCGGTAGTGGCGGCTAACTACCTGGAAGCCTGGGCTGCCAAAACAGATAAGCCTTTCGGTTTATTCGGGGTGACCACGGAGCACATTACGCCTAAGCTGAAAGAAGTACTCAGCAAGGCATCCTTCATTTTTACAAGAGAAACAGCTTCCATTAAAGTACTGAATGACAATGGAATCAAGGGTGATTACATTCGTTTCGCCCCTGACGCAACATTTGCCCTTGAAATTCACGACGATAAAAAAGCAAATCAGTTTATCAAAGACAATAGCCTGGAATCAAAGAAGTTTATCTGCGTCATTCCACGTCTGCGTCTTACTCCTTATTACAAGCTGCGTTCCAACAATGCAGGATGGAGCGAGGAAAGGATCCGGGAAACGGATGCAGTGAACAACAAGTACAAAGAGGAGGATCATGCCAAGCTGCGCGAAGCGATGATCACCTGGGTACGGGCCACAAAAAACAAAGTTGTAGTTTGCCCCGAAATGATCTACCAGGTGGATATCATCGACGAGTTGCTGGTGAACCCGCTTCCTGAAGATGTTAAACCCTACATTGTAAAGCATGGCTACTGGCTCCCGGACGAAGCTGCATCCTTATATAAAGAAGCGCATACGATCCTGAGTCTGGAATGCCACTCCCCTATTATTGCGATTGCAAACGGCACACCGGCATTTTACCTGCGCCAACCGGAAGATACCATCAAAGGACAAATGTATTATGACCTTGGCTTGAAGGACTGGACATTTGAAATTATGGATTCTACGGGAAAGCAGATCTCCGACAGGCTGATGGCAGTCCACGGAAATTATGCAGCTGCACAGCGCACGGTTTCCCAGACATTGTCCAAAGTAGAAAGTCAGTACGACGGTTCATTCCGGACTATGGTAGCCCGCGTCCAGGAATTTAAGCCGGACTCCGCATTGGTGTAACCCACCTCATTCATGACTAGGCAAAATTGTAAACGGCGAGTTGAACAAAATCAAGAAGAAAGTTAATCATGGTCTGAAAAGAGGCTATTTTTTATTCTAAATCCAAGTTTTGTAAGACTGTTTCTATGTTTGTGTTTTGAATAGCAGAATAAATCACCTAAACTTGTTTACTTAATAATTCCGCAGTCCGATTTTACCACAAATATCCCGGGTCTGACCAAGTTACGGCCCGATTATTGTGATGGTTTATAAGAAATGTGCTATTATTGTAAATAAGCTCAACGTTCAACAATTATGAAAAATCATTATCCTGGCCTTCTGCCAAAAGCCCACCTGTGGACAGATGTAATTGTCCTCAACCTGTCGTTTTTTACCGCATACATCTTTCGGTTTGACAGCTTTTCGGGACTTCTGGAAAATCAGTACATCAACCTGCTCCTCGTAGCAAACCTTGTGTGGATTTTTACAATCCACATGTTCAAGACGTACTTCTTTACAAGACTTTCCTATCACTTCAACAATCAGCTGGGTCAGTTCCTGAAAGCGGTTACAGTGCATTGTGCTGTGATGATGGGTTACATTTACCTTTCGAAGCAGGGTGAAGAGTACTCCCGCTATCAGTTCCTGATGACCTACATGCTTTTTGTAGTCATGAGTACGGTATCGCGGGCGGCAGCGGTTTTCTTTCTGAAAGTTTACCGTCAGGCAGGATACAACTATAACAGGTATGTAATTATCGGAAAAGGTGATCTCGCATCCCTGATCCGTGAATTTTACAGCAACCGCAAGGAACTGGGCTACCGTTTTTACGGCATGTTCGAGATTGACGGTCAAGTGAATACCGTGAGTGCGCTGGAAACCATGGTGAAAGAAAAGAAGCTTGACTATATCTACTGCTGCCTGTCCGACATGGAGGATTCGCAGGTACAGGAAATTATCAAAATGGGTGAGCGCCAGCGTACACAGATCCGCCTGGTTCCTGACTTCCGCGGGTTTCTGACCAACATGGCTACCATTGAGTACCATGACATGTACCCGATTATCCAGATCAACACCAAACCGTTTTCAAGTTTCAACGAGCAAACTGTTAAACGTACCTTTGACCTTGTTTTCTCAGTGATTGTGATGATCCTCGGAGCTCCTGTTTTCTTTGCAGTGTGGGCAGCCATCAAGATTTCTTCTCCCGGGCCCGTATTCTTTAAACAAAGACGCTGCGGAAGATGGGGTGAAACTTTTGAGATCTACAAATTCCGCAGTATGCGTGTAGATGCTGATAAAATGGGATTGCAACACTCACAGGGCGATAATGATCCGCGTATCACACCTATCGGTAGAATTCTCCGTAAGTCACGTCTGGATGAGTTGCCGCAATTTATTAATGTGATCAAAGGTGAAATGTCGGTAGTAGGTCCTCGTCCGCTCTATAAATATGATGTGGATATGCTGATGGAAGCTGCTCCCCACGATTTCCAACGTTTGCTGACTGTAAAACCTGGTATTACATCCATCGGTCAGATTACCGTAGGCTATGCTGATACAGTTGCCAAAAACGTAGAAAGACTTAAATACGACCTGATGTACCTGAAAAGTTACAGTGTGTTTGATGACGTGCTGCTGATTTTCCGTACAGTCCAGGTAATGGTACTTGGAAGAGGACAATAAGGTTCAATATTGCAATACAAGTGAAAGCTCCTGGCAGTGCCAGGGGCTTTTTTTGCTTTGGGATGAAAAGGAAAATGGAGTAAGGGAATTTTGTTGTTGAATGAAAGGAGTAAAGGAGGATGGTGAAAAGGTGAATGAAGATTGGAGGAATGAAATATCAGGATCCGACCAGCTGGAAAGAAGTATTATGTAGCATCATAAACTAATAACAATGGCCTGAAAACCTTTGGATCTTCGCATATAATCAATAACAGACCAAGCCTCGATCAACAAAACAGACCCGAACATACTCTTCCATAACCTGCATTGATCCCCGCTTGAATCCTCTCCCTAATAATAGCACGATAGTTCAATTACAAAAACCAGGTTCATTTCCCATATGCTTCCTGCTCAGAAAGCAATTACACAAAGCTCAATTCAAATTAGAAGTCCATTAACAGCCTGACCTCAAATCCCAGGTAAAAAGGCCCTCCGCTTAATTCCATATACCTCCAAGATAAAGTTCCAAGCAACACCAACTCAACATACACCCAATATATAAAATGTAAGAAAGAACTTTAACCGTTCCCCATCCTCCATCCTCCATCCTCCATCCTCCATCCTCCATCCTCCATCCTCCCTACCTCCTTCCTCCCTTCCTCCCCCCTTCCCCAACAAAAAAACCCACCGGGCAAGCCCGGCAGGTTTTCCGCATTTCCCTTCAAAAAAGGTTATTCAATAATCAGCTTGGACGTGATAACCCCACTTTCTGACTTCGCCCTGATGATGTAAAATCCTCTGTCCAGGCGACGTCGTGGCTCAATTGCCGAAGCTGCCTTTCCTGCCTCGTCGGTCATCACCGTTTCGGTATGCAACACGGTATTCATCAAAGTAAGTACAGAAACTGCTACCTTTTCATTTTTACCAAAATTTCCTACGGTGTACCGGATCAGGTTACCTGCACTTGGATTCGGGTACACGGTTACATTGCAGGCCGTGTCTGCATCAACCGTCATAGCATCTTCCAAAGCTGCTACCCGCAGGTTGTTGGTCACCGCTTCAAAAATTTCCAGACCTGCCAGCGCCACCCGGTTTACCGTCGGTGCAAAGTTGATGTTCAGCTCGCCGTCGGTGATCGTTACCGGAAAATCTTTGACAATCGCCTGGCGGTAGCCTACTTCACTGAAAATATCGAGGTTGGTCAGTACAGGCTGGTTTTCGATACTGGTTGTAAACACGCGCTCACCTACGCCCGACCAATAGTTTTCTACAAAATGCATCCGGAGGGTATAAGTACCATTAGCCATCGGTATATTATAGCCAGTCGGTGCCAGGTCGGTTGCTGCCGAAAGATAAGTCTGATACAAAGAGTCCATATCCGTCGCCCGCACGCCTGATAGTGTTACCTGCTTGTCAAGCTTGATAGACCCCGTGCGGTAGTTCTTGTCTGCTTCAAACAGCTTGTTGCCGATCATGACATTTACATCCGCGGCACCCTTTACGCGCTTCACAACCTGAACCGTAGTGTTGCTGGTATTTGCAATGCCATAAACCGGAATCCGGAGCGGTGTGAGTGCTGAATTATTATAGGTGATCAGTACAACAGCATTTTTCGGACCTACGGAAGTTGGTTTGAAGTTTACGGTAAGATTTACCGTACCCTGCGGCACCAATGAACTCACCGACAAGGTATTCAATGTAAACTGATTTGCATCCGGTCCGGACAACTTCACGCTCTTGATGGAAATGGTAGGATCCGTGGTGTTATCAGGATAGGTATTACCCTGATTTTTGAGCGTTACCGTCATAGATTTGGTCGTACCGGTAAGTGCCGGCTCAAATGTGATGTCCGAAGAAGTAATGCTTTCAAGCACCGAGTAGTAAGCTGCTCCCGACTCCGGCCTGACGTTTTCAACAAAGTAAACATTATCCTGAAAGTCATAATTGGTGGCAGCAATCCCGAGGTAATCACCATTTACAAAATAGGCATTCGGTACAAGATTACCATTTGCATCAATCGCCTTGATAATTCGCAGACCGATCCGCCCGTCAATATTCTGGGTCCTGTCCGAAGACATTCCTTTCATTCTCAGTCCAAATGCTCCTGAAAGATCAAAAGTACCCTGCGCAACACCGGTTTTTGCATTTCTGAGTCTTGGCAGCAGCGACTGTCCGTCGAGCCTGTCGTGGGTGAAAAGCGTTACAATCGTTGACGAACCTTTCTGAAAGTAATCGAAAGACTCCACCGTATTGCAGCAGCCATGGTAGGCAGCCAGCTGCGTAACTTTCACAGGCTTACCCGGATCTGCTTTTACAAAATACGAAGCCGCAATTTCATGGGAGCTCGGCATGACGGATGTACCACTGTTACCATTGTCATTCGCATTGTACCCGACCTTGGATGTAAACCCAAACGCATTGATAATTTCCTGCGCGTAGGGCTCGCTCTTTCCTTCGCCTTCTTTCTGGAACAATCCGTGCAGAACAATGCGCTTCGTCGCAGCTACGCTGTCGTTGCTCGTAATCACCAGTGTATCATGCAGTACCTTGGCCCTCGAAGACAAATCTTTACCAATAAACTGAATCACAACGTCCGTAAATGCTCCTGTGGTAATATTTACCGGCAGCGACAATGTGCTGTCGTTATTGATGGAGGCTACTTTCCAGGATGCAGGATTTGACAGCCGCAGGTTACTTACCGACAACTTTCCAACTCCCTTGCTATGCAGCCGGAGGGTTACCTTGTCGTGGTTGGCATTGTACTCCGTGGTATCAGGAGAGGTTCTCCGCCATGGGATCTGGATGCGTGAAAAGGTTGCCTGATCATCGCCCGGGAATCCGTCGAGGTTTTTTACCACCATATAGGCTCCTGCCAGAGGCTGCACATATACATTGAGCGTGTATTGCGCAGTTCTTTCATTGTTATTGGCATCAGCCGCTTTCACCACCAGGTTGTGCGTGCCGTTTGTATTTATGTAAAATGGTGAGGTATAATTGAGGTACTCGCCTCCATCCACTGCATATTGCAGCCGCGCAAGGCCCGATTCGCCTTCATCCGTCGCACTGAGGAAAACCTGCACCTGCTCGCTGTATACATTGTCGGACTTGAATGTTCCCGCAAATCGTGCACTGATTGAAGGTGCTACTGCATCCGTCACCTGTACCGCCGGACTGAAAGTCAGGTAATTCATTTTGGTGTTGGTACCGCCGGTAGGATCAATGGTCAGCTTGCCGTCGGTTACCTGTACAGTGGCTACGGCTGAGCGGAATTTAACGGACGAGGTGGATGCAAAATCGGAGATAGCAGGCAGGCCTTCCACGTTGATCTGGTGCTTGCTGTCAAAGTAGCGGAAGTCACCGGCATTCACAGTAACCCTGTAAGTACCGTTTGGTACTGCATACTCCCATGCGCCCGGTGCTGTATTGTCGGTAGGAGCCTGCATTTGTACAAGAGACAACAACTTGGAATCACCCGTGCCCGCCCGCAAACGCATATTTCCACGGTAATCACTTGGTTGCCTGGTAGCTGCATTTACCCAGCCGTAACCACGGGCAGATTCATATGCATTTCCATAATCCGGCGTATACGTACTTGCCACAGGTGACCCTTCGGGCAGGAAGCTGATTTTGGTCAGACTTACCACAGGCGCCACATACACGCTGAATGTATAGGCATTGGTAATGGTCTCATTTCCGTTCGCATCAGCCACCCGCACTTTCAGGCTGTAATCACCACCTGCATTGATGGTAAAGGGAGCGCGGTAATCTACGTAGCTGCCATTATTAATGGAATATTGAAATTCAGCCAATCCCGATGCGCCGGCATCCGTAGCCGACAGGATCACCTTTACCTGCTGATCATACACATTCGCAGATTTCACAGAACCTTCAAAACGTGCGCTGGCTACCGGAGCCGTATTGTCGGCAACTGCTGATGATTTGGTAAAAGATACATAATTAAGCTTGGTACCAGTTCCACCTGTGGCATCAATGGTCAGCTTGCCGTCGGTCACCTGCACGGTTGCCACTGCGGTCCTGAACCTGGCTGCAGTAGTCGGCGCAAAGTCCGATACGGCAGGCAGGCCTTCCACGTTGATCTGGTGTTTGCTGTCATAGTATTTGAAATCCCCTGCACTGACCGTCACAGTATAAGTCCCATTTTCCACCGCATATTCCCATGCGCCGGGCACCGTATTGTCCGATGTAGCCTGCATCTGTATCAAACCAAGTTGCTTTACATCTGCACTGCCGGTCCGGAGCCGGGTGTTACCTGTATAGTCACCCGGCACTTTGGTATCGGCACTTACCCAGCCGTAGCCGCGCTCAGCCGTGAAAGCAGCGCCATAATCAGGTGTAAAACCGGCAGCAATGGCCGAGCCCTGCGGCTGAAAGCTGATGTTGGTTACAGCCAGTACGGGCTCCTGGTAAATGCTGAATGTGTAAGGGCTGGATATGGTTTCGTTTCCATTTGCATCAGCTGCCTTCACTTTCAGGCTGTAATTTCCGGGCGTTTCCAGTGTAAACGGAACCGTATAGTTCACATAAGTACCTTCACTAACCGAATACTGGAAAGACTTCAGCCCCGAGTTTCCTGCATCTGTGGCCGAAAGAAAAACCTTTACAGTTTTGTCATAAACCCCGGCCGACTTCTGGGTTCCTTCCAAACGCGCACTTACCGCCGGTGCAATTCCGTCGGTTACGGCCGTAGCGGGTACAATATCAATGTAGTTCAGCTTTGTGCCGGTACCTCCGCTGGCATCCACCGTCAGTTTACCGTCCGAAACCTGCACCACCGCCGTAGCAGTCCTGAATTTGGTTGCTGAACTGGATGCGAAATCTGCCACAACAGGCAGGCCTTCCACATTAAGCTGGTGCTTACTGTCAAAATATTTAAAATCACCTGCACTGACAGTCACCCGGTAAGTACCATTGGGAATAACGTACTCCCAGGCACCCGGTGCTGTGTTATCCGTAGTTGCCTGCATTTGGATCAGCGATAGCTGGCGCGCATCAGCCGTGCCGGTGCGCACACGCGTGTTTCCCGTATAATCTCCGGGCACCTTGTCGGCTGCACGTACCCAGCCGTAGCCGCGCGCATCCGTAAATGCATTGCCGTAGTCGGCCTTGTACCCTGCGGGGGTAGCAGCTTCCTGTGGCTGAAAACTGATTTTCACATCCTGTGACACCGGTTCCGGTGCAGATTGATCAGCGATCGCGAAATTGTCGAAGGTATAGGTTACGGGGCTGGTACCATTGCGGTACGTGGCAAATACGCCTGCATACAGCTCGCCGGTAGTAAGTCCCAGTCCTGCAATGCCGAGCGACGACGTTGCGTACAATGCGCCGGTGCTCGAAAAGTTGGTACCGTCTGTGGAATAAAAACCTTCAACCGTTTGTGCATTGGCATCTACTACCATTCTCAGGGTTACCGTTTTACTGTTAAGCCCGCTAATGGTTTCGGTACGGCGCTGATCAGGATTACTGGTTCCTGAAACCGTGCTCGACACATCGTTAAACTCTTTGCGCAACTCTACTTTATTACCGGTCACGCCTAGTTTTACAAACGTCCGGTCATCAAGGCCGTACCAAAGTCCGCCCTGCTGTGCCTGCGACGCATTCACGGGATTGATCAGCTGTACTTCCAGCACCAGCTTTTTTACACTTGCTACTTTTACACCCAGTACGTTGATCTGATTGTTGTTTGCCAGGTAGTCAATCCCTTTATTGGCAACAATCTGAAGACGGCCGCTTGTCAGTGCAATTTTGGAAGGTTCATAACCGGGTAACCCCGGTACCGACGGCTGCCCGTCCTCCGCAGCACGGGAGCCTGAGGAGCTGTTAACCGTCGTAAAGCCGGTACCGCTTCCGTTTTTGTCATGAACAGAATTGAGAACTGCATTGTCAAATGACAGGGAAAAAGGCAGGCTCACCCGGAGCGCCGAACATGCAAGCGGGCTTACCGGCAAACAGCTGTCTGCCACCATACCGCCTCTTTTTACGGGTGTTCCAACCCCAGCAAGCAAAGTACTGCTACTAGTTAGCAGCACAAGAAAACTAATGCACATCCGACCAAAAACTAATTCGATTGGCTTGCGCATGAAACGGTAGCTTTGATTCATCATCGGTTAATTTGGGATACGTTAAGAAAATTCAGATGGAAGTACGACAGCCTGTAAGCAGGCCCCGGCGGGTACAGGTCGTACGTTGTCAGGGGAAGAACCGGGCGCCGGCCCGGGAAAGCAGTTGTTATTCGAAGATCTCGTTCCTCACCTTTTCATGCAAAAGAAGGATGCGCCTGGTGACGCCCAAACATTCCTGGGTAGACATCTGGTCAATGGTATTCATAATGGCATTCCTGACGATCTTGCCATCTTCATTGGTACCCGGGCCCTTCTGGCTGACGAGCTTGCAGATACTTTCCCATTCAGGATTGAGCTCCTGAGAGAAATATTTGGATGGAATAACAGAAAAGTAGCTGGATTGGTCGCGAAGGTGCTTCTTGCAAAGCTGCATATCGCTGGTCAGTGATTCGACGAACTTGCTCAGTTCAGCGTATACAAAGATATTAGACTTATTCATGCGTAAAGAGGAGTTAAGCAAAGCGCACTGTAAACTTTATTCTATAAACATCATAAAATAACCTTGATGTATATACGAAGAATTGGTTTTACAAACTTTCATCTTACAGTACCTGCCGGGTTATCATTGATCCGTGCAGCATGTGAAAAAATCAGTTAATCAGGGCGTATTACAATGGTTAAAGCACACAAAGCAGGCTCATCATACCATCACACGGTAACCACTGTAACCCAAAGTTGCATAAAAATGCCCCCCATCAGAATGCACCCAGACTAAGACGGACAAATTCACGAGTGAAGCGGGCAGACCTATTGGAAGGAGTAAGAGTTTTCCTCTACCCCAAGCCCTTCCAGCCATTTCAGGAAATCGGAGGCATTTGCCTTGCTGATAATGACAGGCTCCGGTGCCGGATAGGTAGTACCCACCAGCAACTTTCTTCCGAAATACTGCTGTATGGTGGTCACACTTTTACGATGTATGATAAATTGCCGGTTAGCCCTGAAAAAATCACGGGGATTGAGCGTGGCAATGATATTGTTCAGTGTATCACGGGTTTCGTAATGTGCATTCTGTGTATACACATTCACCTGGTAGTTGTTGTAATGGATAAAATCAACCTGGTCCAGGTTGACGGGAATAATCTTGTCCTGGTAGTACACCAGCAGGGATGTTTTGTAGCCCGTCAGGTAGCTTGCACCATTCCCTATTTTCCTCGGAAAAGATCCGTTTTCTTCACCAAATAGCTCTTTCAGCTGATTAAACTTTTTGAGGCTTCTTTCCAGCTTTTCCTGGCTGACCGGTTTAATCAGGTAGTCAATTCCATTATTCTCGAAGGCTTTCAAAGCATACTCGTCGTAGCTGGTGCAGAAAATAACCGGAGCGGCTACGTTCACGTCCTGGAAAATGTCAAATCCAAGCCCGTCGCTGAGCTGTATATCACACACGATCAGCTGCGGTGACCTGTGGGTGGTCAGCCAGCTTTTTGCGTCATTAACAGATATGGCAATGTAAATAATCCGGTAGTCGCCGGCAGAGGTCTCGATCATTTGTCTCAGATCCTCGGCCATACCCGGGTCACTTTCAACAATTAGTACATCAGTCATAACAGAGGGGTTTGAGTACGTTTCAGGTTGCATGCGCCTGAACCGCGACCTGGTTCCGGGCATTCAGCATGAAACGGTATTTCGTTGAGTAAAACGCAGGCTCACAAAGCCGGATTTTCGCTAAAGGATTTGCTTTCATCCGGTGATCAGCCGTAAAAATTCCTGAACAATTGTAAAGCAAGCCACTCCGGGAGTCCATTAAGCAAATTCCGTTCTGTATAAAGTTCGGTCATTAAGGGTATTTAATCCCCATTCTGCCAGTTTTATGGACAACACTTACTGGATGTTAACAACTTATGTTTTTACATGAAAGTAAAACAAAATGCACCTTCACCGGTGGGCCTGCGAATCTCTCTTCATATCCATTACCCTGCAAAAACCGGAAAATTGAAATACCCGGAAGATCACGGCAAGTCATAGCTCCGGCGCTTGCGTGCCGGAAAATTCACCGGAATGCAGAAAAACAGAAATAGTGAGATTTTCAGAAATGAAATCGTAAATTTTTATGCCAGATTAGTCCCCAAAACCCGCCAGCGATTTCGTAGCTGCGCAATTTCGGGTACCAAAACAAAAAGCCCCGTGAACCCCGGGATTGTAATAACCTCAGTTTTCACGGGACTTTCAGATGCAGGCTGCTCAGGGAATGTTAACCCACTTCACAAACCGGAATCCGGCCGGATACGCCACTTTGATGATAAAGCTATTCTGGTTTGTCCCTCTTTTGGGCTCTACCCGTATGTTGAGCTCTCCATTCATATCCGTCCGTTCCGATATCGACTGGATTACATTGCCCTGCATATCGTACATATAAACGGTAACAGGCTCCATTTTGCTGAAATTTTCAAGTTTGAGCGTTACGGGCTCAGTGCCTGCACTCGGGTTTGGAAAAAGACGCAGGGTATGGTCAGGAAGGCCGCTCTCGCCGGCTTTTTCGGCAGGCAGGTTTGAGAGATAGCGTTCGGGAACATTGTTGATCTCCACATCCTTTGCAGTATTGTCCATGCTTACTACATGCAGCCTCGCGCTGGAACTACGGTCCGACCTCACCGAAGCCAGTACCTGGAAAGTCAGCGAGTCGCCGGGTTCCAGTACCAGCGGGCGGTCCTCACTTGGCGCATCCAAGTCTGCAATGCGGAACGCAGCAGCATCTTTACCCGACAAATCTACCTGCTTGATTTCCAGTCTTGCGTTACCCTTATTGCTCACTTGCACGGAGTAGGTACGGGTGCGTTGGCTGGCCCCGGATGCAGTCTCTCCCGAGCTGGTCATTTGTACAGCCAGAGCAGGTGCCGGAGCAGGATTTCCCTGGGCACGCAGCAAGGTAATCTGCGAGGTAAGATTCGGGCTATCGTTCCAGTTATATTCTATGACGTACAGGTTGCCCGTTTTCACATCTTCGGTAATGTCCAGCGGGTTACCAAATCCCGACATGCCGTTCAGCCCCGTGTTGCTTGAACCCGTATTTACCTTCACAATGTCGTAAAGACTATCATTTTCGGTAACATTCATGGGTACCCGGGCGCCCGGCTCCATTACGATAATATCGCCCCCGCCCGAGAACCGGCACACGAGCAACTTGTTTTTCAGTACCCCGCCGAAGTTGTTGCTTTTGTACTCAATCGCTCCGTTTGGTGAATTGTTCAGCCCGAAGTTGTATCCGATGCGGTAGTTTACATCCGGTTTGACCGACGGCAGGTACAATGCATTATCCGGAAAGCCCCGGTTAAGTACATACTCTCCGCGCATAGGATTAGGATGTCCGTAATAACCTACCGGTTTGTTGGGGTTCACCCGGAACAACCAGTCGTTCTGGGCTTTGATACCGTTGGTTGCAGGTATCGCAGGACCATTGTACACCGAACCATCCGGCCGGCGTGTACCAGCTACGGACTCCGGCGAGTTACCTCCTCCTCCCGAGCCGTTTGTAGGAAGGTAAAGCTGTCCGTTAGAGTGCCATACTAAGTCGTACGCATTTCGTACACCCGATGCGAAGATCGTGAGCGGCGCGTTGCTGCCATAAGGGTTGTAAGTACCATCCCTGAAAATGGCAGAATCCACAGGAGCCTTGTTGATCAATGCCTGGTTGGTTGTCGTTTGAACATTAATCGGCAGGGCAAAGGCGGCCAGCTTCACGAGGTCAAGCCGCAGTACGCTGCCTGACAGCAGGCTCTCGTCGCGCTGCCAGTCGGAGTCGTAAGAACCCGCCGAGCTGTTGCTGCCCTGGTTGATGTACAATGCACCATCCGGCCCGAAAGCCATACTATTTGTCAGATGGTCCCTTTTGGAACGCGGCAGCTTGGTGACGATGAGCTGCTCATATTGCAGGCTATCGCCGCTCAGCTTGGATACATTTCCGTCAAAGGTTGGCGCGGAAGTAAGCCCGGCCGAGGAATGCGTCACCCAGGCCACCATATTCTGCGGGGTAGCTCCGGGCTCAAAAGTGAGTCCGATGGCAGTGCGGCTTCCATACTTGTGCACAAGTGTATTGATGAGCCTTTGATTTTCCAGGCTTCCGTCTGCCGGATTAACCGTATACTTTTCGATGACACCATCAAGCCGCAATGCATAGAAGTTTCCGTCCGGACCAAAGGTGAGCGAAGTGTACTTCTTGTTCTGGGTGCCGGGCACGGGTACTTTCGTGAATGTTGCATTCAGGAACCCGCTGGTATCCACTGCGGCAGCATCGGTGGTGAAGGTAGCTTCATAAGGCGCAAAGCCTGCACCTGAGTACGATTTTACGCCCGATGTAATGATAAACTTATAAACCGTGTGCGCTTCCAGGCTTGCCGAAGGCGAAAAGCTGATCACATCGCCGCCTCCTGTGCCTTGTACCACGCCTTTTACAGGTGTTTCAATATTGTCCACCACCTTTACAAGCTTCACGGTACTTTCCGTAATGGTTGCATTGTTGACTCCCCCCTGGTATCCGGGCACCGCCGGTACGTGCAGGTTATTGGCCGCAACACTCACCGTATTCAGTCCCACCTTCGTAGCGCCGTTGATGGGGTTAGAAGATATGACATAAGGTTTTTCTTCTTCCACCACATTCAGCTGGATTTGCAGCTCTGCGCTTGTCAGCCCGCCCGAGGAAGCCCTGATCGTAGCATGGTAAATACCCAGAGGCAGGTCCTTGGCAGCAGTATAGTTGATGCTCACATTGGGCTGTGTTCCCGAGGGGGAAGGCTCAAACGTGAGCCAGCCTGTGGCGCCCGCACCATATACTGCCGACAGGTTATAGGCAGTAGCGGAGTTGTTAGAGCTGCCCAGTACAACCGAAATGGTGTTTTGTACGGTTGTTTCTTTTTTGATAATAATATTGGCATTCCGGGTTGCCCAGTACAGGTAAGGGTCAAGGGTGACCGGAAAAACATTGATGTAGTTGATCTTGGTATTGGTACCGCCATCTGCATTTACCGTCAGCAGCTCGTCGGTGACATGCACCTGGCCCGTAGCCGATTTGAACCGGCTGATCGTACCTGTTTTTCCATTCGGCACAAAATTGCTGATCAAAGTGACGCCTTCCACATTCAGGGTATGGCTTTCTGCCGAAGTACCGATATCGCCATCTCCGGCAGAAACTTGCACCTCGTAAGTACCATTGGGAACTTTCATTTCCCAGTAGCCTTCTACTTTGGTTCCTTTAAATGTACTGGTGATCTGGTTGGCCTGCATGTGTATGAGGGTTGCAAGCAGCACATCTTCCGGCGTATTGCGGTTCCTGCCATTGGCCGTAAGGTCGAGCGGGGTTCCGTCGGAACGTTTTTTCCATCCAAACTGAAGACCGGCTCCCTGCTCCCGTGCCGTGCGCGCTCCGAAAGCCTGACCAAAATCACGGAAATAGTTGAGCGGAGGTCCGCTAGCTGCGTCCTGAAAGTTGATCTTGGCCACAGCCGGGTTAAGTGCATTAACCACGTGCAGGTTGACGAGCAAGGTAGTAGGTTCGTGACCATCGGCCTGGCAGGTGACCAGAGCCTGGTAAGATCCTTCGTCCAGGTTACTGTTGATGTTGGCAGGACCAAATTCCAGCTTACCGGAGGTATTGGCCGGCAGGGTAAGCCAGCTGGCTTCTGTTTTGGACAAGGTAAATGCATTCACCGCAGGCGTTGCGAGCACTTCCACCGTCTGAGGAAGCACCTGCTGTCCTTTGATGACCGTAAAGTTGAGGACCGGTTTTGAAAATGTCATGGAAATGACTTCTACCGGATCCACGATGCTGAATGCAATATTCTGCGTAACTCTTTCATTGGGCGTTGCATCAGCCGCCCGCAGCTTGATGGTGTAATTTCCCGGAGTCTGGATCAGGACAGGGCCGGTGTAATTAACAAAGCTGCCGTTATTAATTGAGTACTGGAACTCCGCCAGGCCGGAAGCACCCTCGTCTGTTGCCGTAAGGAAAATTTTCACCTGATGCTTATACACACTTGCGGAGTCCGACTCGCCTTCAAAGCGCGCGCTGATCACAGGTGCAAGGGTATCGGCCACCGTTTCGGCCGGCGTAAAAATAATGTAGTTGATTTTGGTATTGACACCATTGGCAGCATCAATCGTCAGCTTGCCATCCGTCACCGGCACGGATACTACTCCGTACCTGAACTTGTGATCATTGTCCGGCCGGAAATCGCTGATAGCGGGCAAACCTTCAACATTAATCTGATGGTTACTTCCCAGATTTTCAGCGTCACCGGCACTTACTATTACTTTATAGGTACCATTCTGAACGGCATATTCCCAGGCTGCCGGAGTAGTGTCGGCCTGCATTTGGGCAAAAGACAGCTGCAATGGCTGGTCGGCTCCGTTTCTGATCAGGACATTTGTGCTGAAATCAAGCGGTGCCTTTGTGGAGGAGTTGATCCAGCCCGAGCCTTTCAGCGGTTCATAAGCTTTTCCATTGTCTGCTGTAAACCCTTCCGGCACCGCATTCCCCTGCGGCCGGAAGCTGATTTTCACCGTTTTTGAATCAGGTTCACGGAATACTCCGAACAGATAGGGGCTGCTCACCACTTCATTGTTATTGGCATCAGCAGCACGAACTTTCAGGCTGTAACTGCCTCTTGCATCTATCACAAACGGACTGGTGTACCGGATATAGTCTCCATTGTTGAGGGAATACTGCAGAGCAGCCAGCCCTGCCTGGCCGGCGTCAGTTGCGGTGAGTATGACCCTTACCTGCTGGTCGTACACATTGCCGGACTTGATAGTACCTTCGAAACGGGCGCTCGCCACCGGCGGCAAGGTATCAGCCACCGGCACATACCTGCTGAAATTGATGTAGTTGATCTTGGTCCCGCGCCCGCCTGTGGCATCAATGGTAAGCCGGCCGTCGGTCACCTGCACCGTGGCAGTTGCCGCCCGAAACTTGGTGGTACTGCTAGGGTTAAAGTCCGAAATCGCCGGCAAACCCTCCACATTGATCTGGTGGTTACTATCGAAATATTTGAAATCCCCCGCACTCACCGTCACGGTATAGGTCCCGTTTTCAACCACATGCTCCCACGCACCGGGAACAATGTTATCGGTCGTAGCCTGCATCTGAAGCAATGAAAGCTGCTTGGAGTCGCCCGAGCCGGTACGCACGCGCGTATTGCCTGTGTAGTCACCGGGCACTTTCGTGTCAGCACTCAGCCAGCCGTAACCTCGTGTTTCGTCAAATGCATTTCCCAGATCGGCCACGTAGCCCGAAGGTACCGGCGTACCGGCCGGCTGGAAGCTGAACCGCGTGACAACCGGCTGCTTGAAGATGCTGAATTCGTAGTTACTGGTAATGGTTTCGTTCCCGTTTGCATCTGCTGCCCGTACTTTAAGGGTATAGTCGCCGCCAGTGTTCAGAATAAACGGACCCGTATAGTTTACATATTGACCGTTGTTAATTGCATACTGGAATAAATTCAGGCCCGAGCTTCCTGCGTCAGCTGCACTCAGGATCACTTTTACCTGTTCGCTGTACACATTGGCCGCTTTGAGCGTACCCTCAAAGCGCGCGCCCGCCACAGGAGCCGCAGAGTCGGCCACGGGTGCTGCCGGGGCTACATCTATATAGTTCAGTTTGGTACCGATACCGCCATTTGCATTGATCGTCAGTTTTTTGTCGGTTACCCGCACGGTGGCTATGGCTGTCCTGAACCTGTTGGATGAGGTGGGCGTAAAATCCGTGATCGCCGGCAGGCCCTCCACATTCAACTGGTGTGTACTGTTATAGTATCCATTATCACCCACGCTGACCGTAACCGTATAGATCCCGTTTTCGATATCATGCTCCCATGCGCCCGGTGTTGTATTGTCAGAAGCTGCCTGCATCTGGATCAGTGAAAGCTGACGCGGATCTCCCGAACCTGTGCGCACGCGGGTATTTCCGGTATAGTCGCCTGGCTCTCTGGTAGCGGCGTTCATCCAGCCGTAGCCTTTGGCAGCGTCAAATGCATTACCATAGTCAGCTGTGTAACCTGCCGGAATCGTGGCGGACTGCGGCTGAAAGCTGACCTTGAATTCGCGCGGCAGTGGGTCCGGTTTGATCAGATCATCTATCGCGAAGTTGTCGAAAGTATAGGTTACCGGAGCCGATCCGTTGCGATAGGTTGCAAATACGCCCGCAAACCGGTCTCCCTGCGTAAGCCCCGTGCCTGCAATATCCAGTACCGGAACTGCATAAAGCGCGCCGGTACTTACATAATTTGTTCCGTCTGTAGAATAAAAACCTTCCACTGTATTTGCCGCCGAGTCGATCACCATACGCAAGCTTACTGTCTTGGTGTTGAGCCCGGTAATGGTTTCCGTACGGCGCTGATCGGGATTGGCAAGGCCTGAAATATTGCTGGAAACATCATTGAGCTCTTTTCTCAGCTCAACCTTGTTACCTGTCACGCCCAGCTTGATGAATGTTTTATCATGAAGCCCGAACCACAATCCACCCTGCTGGGCCTGTGCCGCATTAACAGGATTAATCAACTGTACATCAAGCTGTATTTTCTTTCCGGTCCGCACCTTCACGCCCAGCACATTGATCTGATTGTTATTGGCGAGATAGTCGATGCCCTTACTGGCTACAATCTGCAGCCTGCCTCCGGTCAGCGTGATTTTGGAAGGCTCATAGCCGGGAAGCGAAGGAATGGTTGGCTGGCCATCTTCGGAAGTGCGTGTACCTGACAAACTATTGATCGTCAGAAATCCCGTCCCGTTGCCGGCTTTGTCGGTGACAGTGGCAGGTACGCCCGCATCAAAAGACAAGGCAAAAGGATAGGCCGCATAGGTGGCGGAACAAGCCAGCGGACTTACCGGAACACATCCGTCGGCAAGTGTCCGCGAAGCAGGTTGAGTTACTGACAAAGCCTCACCGGGACTGGCCAGGCTCATCAGAAAAGATAGAAAAAGGCATGTTCTGGCGAAAATGCCTGCCATCGGATTGTCGTTTGAAATGTAGTTTTTAATCATCTTGAACAGAGTTCGTAGAACAACGGATAGATTCAGGTCAAGGTTCACCCGGCTTTTTGGTTGGAATGCGTCGGGAGATCAGGGGTCGGAATGGATTAGAATGAACTCATACAGGTGCGTGCCTTTTTCGTGCATACGAAACCGACTGAGCCTTTACTGTTGGTCATTGCTGATTTACAGGCGGAGTGCACTTCATCCATGCAATCCGAAAATGTTATGGCGCCAATGCATGTGGGTAAGGCATGCAATGAAAATGATGAATGTTAAAGAATTGCTTCTATCGTGGGGTTAACAGGGTGCAAAACTCACTAAATAACCTTGCGGTGACAACTTTATGAAGATGAAACGGACAAATCCGTAAACAAAGCGGTCGGGATTTGGCAGGTATACAGGAAGTATGATTTTTGTCATCCTTTGAAGACGGGCGGTGACACACCCAGCAGGAGTACCTAAACGTATATTGGTATACGCAACAAATAGTTGTACAGTCCTGAAAAGTTTATAAAAAAACTTTAAAATTAAATGCAGAAAAGCTCACCCAAGTAGTTTGAGCAAGCTTTTTATAGAGGAAGATTACGACAGAAAAGTGCCTTTTGCTAAAATTTTCGGAGAATGTTTGGCTAAATTGACCTGCTTGTGAATATCTTTATTCCACCGGTACAACCCACAGTAACCTGGGCCGGTCCGATTGCTGACATCCGCCACCTGGCTATCCGCACAGCCGGGAACAACAATTTTATACCTTTCAGCACTACCACACTGTATCAAACCCGGCGGCAGCTACCGGCTGTCCGAAGGCACCTGAACCGAAGATGTAATTTCGCTGTATCTGTATACCCAGTTGGTCAGAAAACCCCGGACTGAGATGTATTCCACCGGTTCTCCGACCAGCTTGGCATAATATACATCCCGCTGGCATTTCAGGCGCAGGCTTTCACCGGACCTGGTTTGTGTAAGAATTTCCCAGGAAGCGGGTTCCGTTTCGGAAGTCAGGCGGGAAGTGCGCCGGCCGTCCTGGTCCAGCTCGGTAACCTTGGTCAGGTGAATGCGTTCGGGAACATAATACTTGTTGAGTATCATGCCTGAACAAACCACCTCCCGGCCGGCCGAGTAATCGAACAAAATAAATAGGGCCGGAATGAGCAGCAAACAGGCAAAATTTAAAACTTTGTGGCCGGTAATGTTCTTTAAGAATGCAGTCGGGCTGAGCGTGGTACTTTGTGCACTGAGCATGGGTCGGAAATGATGAATATTATTAACGCTGATATAGGGCTTTGACGGTGGAATTCCGTAACAGCAAACATAATTAATATTAGATTCACATTGTAGAATATTTTCTAAAAAATTACCCAAACTAGTTACTAATATCACCTTCCAATATCAAACTTTACCAATACGCCACATGCATATGAATAGTGCAAAGGAATACCAGAAAGACAAAGTTTTGGAACCCTCTCCTGTTACGAAATTGAACAACGGATCCAGATATCCCCTCCTATCCGGCTTGCTGATCGGCGCGATCGGCGGTGCAGCCGGCACCCTGCTGTACAATGCTTTCCACGAAACAAGACTCTGGGGCAAAATGGCCTTTGTGTCGGACCGCATGCTGAAAATGATCAACCTTTCCTACAAGCTGCCCGTGATTGCAGTGGTTGTACTGGTCGCAGCAGCAGCGGCAGCTTCCTTCCTCTACTTCCGGAGGCCGGGAAAATTGTAGTATAAAGTCGCTGCACAGCATGGGAAGTGCCGGATTACCATCCCGACACTTCACTTTTTTCACAAAAGATTAGTACGAATTAGTTTTAAATGTCTTTACACACTATTTTAGAACGCGAACTTCTTTACAGCAGATCATTTCTCTATTTTCGCGTTCACTGAAACTTACAATCATCAGAATGAAAACAGTAATTCTCGGCGCCTCAGGACAATTGGGTAATTGTATCAGAAAGGTTTCCTCGGATAAAAGCATTGAAGGAATTGTGTTTCCGCCGGAGCAAACCAGCAATATCCTGGATGAGGCTGCGCTCGACTTATTGCTTTCAACTGAAAAGCCTGCCTATGTGGTAAACTGCGCGGCTTATACCGCGGTGGACAAAGCCGAAGATGAGCAGGAAATCTGCCGCAAGGTCAACCGCGACGGAGCAGCGAACATTGCCAGGGCCTGTCAGAAACACGGCGCAACCCTGATCCACATTTCTACGGATTTTGTTTTTAAGGGTGATGTTGCCCGCCCGCTCACGGAAACTGATCCTGCGGAGCCCGAAAATATTTACGGTCTGACCAAGCTCGAAGGAGAAGAAGAAGTAGCAGCATTATTACCCGCACATTTTATCATCCGCACCAGCTGGCTGTATTCCGAATTCGGTAACAATTTTGTAAAAACCATGCTCCGCCTAGGCAGGGAGCGGGACGAGCTGGGCGTGATCGTTGATCAGGTAGGCTCTCCTACGTATGCGATTGATCTGGCGGCTGCCATTCTGCATATCATTACTTCCGGAAGTATGGCTTACGGCATTTACCATTATAGCAATGAAGGTGTTACTTCCTGGTATGACTTTGCGAGGGCCATATTTGATATTAGTGAAACGCAGGTGCGTGTCAAACCCCTGAAAACTTCTGAGTACGTAACCAAGGCGGTACGGCCTGCATTTTCGGTGATGGATAAAACTAAAATCAAAAACACGCTCGGCCTGGATGTTCCCTACTGGCGCGACAGCCTGATCACTTGCCTGGAACAATTGTCTGTCACGGCACAGCAATAAGGTTACAGCACTATATTTCTCCTTGATTTTCGGGCAAATGCGGAGCGATACTGCCGAATATCAGCGCCGGATGTTAATGGTGTAGTTGCCGGAACCAACCGAAACCACTACAAAATCCTTCTCTCTGACAACCTGATGAATGCCCGGAGCATTTGACAGTTGCTGTCCATTGATCAGGATGCCGGTATCATCAGCAGCAGGTACAAACAGCCTCGCTTTTGTATTAACAGGCACTTGTACGTGCATAACCAGCTTTCCATTTTCTTTTTGCCAGGCGGAGACGATCTCTCCGCTCATTGTGCGCAATGAAGCTTTCAAGGAACGGATGCCATCACGTCCGGGGTGATCAGGCGCGATTTCGGGCTGAATGTCAAATTCCGTGAAGCCTGCCCTGGTAGCTTTGATCCCCGCAGCATTCCCGAACATCCATTCACAAACCGCCCCGAATGCATAGTGACTGAACGAGTTCATGGCCGCGTTATACTTGAATCCATCCTCCTTCGTGTAACTGTCCCATCGCTCCCAGATCGTGGTAGAGCCATTTTCTACTTCAAAACCCCAGGATGGAAAAGCTTTACTCAGGAAAAGGCGGTATGCCAAATCGGAGTGGCCGGTTGCAGACAGGGCCGGAAGCAGGGGCTTGGCACCCAGGAAACCCGTACCGAGTTTATCATTATTTTGATGAAGCAACTCCACCAGGTTGTTACCGGCACGATCCCGGGCCGTACCTTCGAGCAGGTTCATGTAAATGGCATTTGCATAGGCGGTTTGTGTGTGGCCGGTGAAGCCGAGGGAACCGTCTACATACCCCGCCCCGTCACCATATGCTGCTGAGTCGCATTTGAATCGTCCCTGTCCATCCGAGTAGTGGGCGAGTACAGCGCGCCGGATCTCACCTGCTGTTTTCTCAAATTTCTTCAGGTCACTCTCCTGACCGATTGCGGCCGCCATTTCTTTCATCAGGTCGGCGCAGTAATAGTAGTAAAAGGAAGCGAGCATATCCGGGGGCGTTTTTTTACCAAATGAAAGCCAGTCGCCGTACCCTCCCTTCGGATCAATATCAGCAAATGCATTCTCCTTGAAAACGTAAGCGCCCTGGCTTCTTTTTTCAAGAAAGTCCATAAAGCGCACCATGTTTTGCCAACCTTTCCGGATGAGGGTCGTATCACCATAGGCACGGTAAATCTGATACGGGCAAATAATGCCGGCTTCCATCCATCCGGGTGAAAAGGTGTCCGTTTTACGCAGATCAGGTCGCGGTGCGTACAATGGGAATGCGCCATTTTCGTATTGCCCGTCATTGAGATCGACCGTCCATTTGGTAAAAAAAGAAGCAGCATCCCGGTTAAAAGTGGCCGATTTGACATAAACCTGGGCATCGCCCGTCCAGCCGATACGCTCGTCGCGCTGGGGGCAATCTGTGGGTATATCAATGTAATTGGCACGCTGCGTCCAGTCGATGTTACTGTAAAGCTGGTTGACCATCGCGTTGTCTGTCTCGAACGTACCCGTTTTAGGTGTATCCGATCCGATGACCAGTCCCGTCAGTGTGGCATGATCGGGCTTGTTGCGCAAGCCGGACACCTCTGCGTACTGGAATCCGTGAAAGGTAAATTTGGGCTCCCAGGTTTCTCCTTTGGGATCACCCTTTAAAATGTAGGTATCAGTTGCCCGGGCCATCCGCAGGTTTTCTGTCATAAGCCGGCCGTCGGGATGTAGCTTTTCACCAAAACGTAACCTGATGGTATCACCCGCCTCTCCCCTGACCTGAATGCGTACTATGCCTGCAAAGTTTTGGGCAAAATCAAATATGTAGCTCCCGCCAGGGCGTGGCAATATGGTTTTCACAGCCAGCATCTGGGTAACTTTAACAGGAGGACCGGGGTATACCTCCACTTTCCTCCCGGCTTTGTCCGGAAATACCTGTGCCGGTTTCCAGCTCTGATCATGAAAGCCAGGCTGCTGCCAGCCGGAATGTTCCAGGCGGGCATCGTACGTTTCCCCATTCAGAAGGTCTGACTCCAGCAAGGCTCCCTGGTTTACTTTCCAGCTCTGGTCAGTTACGGTTACTTCCTTTTTTCCATCCTCATACTCCACTTCAAGCCGGGCTTTGAGTACCGGAACTTTACCATAGAATGCACGTACCACTGGATTGCCTACCAACAGCGAGTAGCCCAGGTAGCCCGCATACCAGCCGTAGGAAAGCTGGCTGGCCAATGCATTGGCGCCGGGTTTGAGGTCGGAGGTCACGTCATACACCTGGTAGTAAACGCGTTTATCGTAGTCGGTCCAGCCGGGTGTCAGATGCGCATCGCCGGTTTTTTTACCATTGATCGAAAACTCGTACAATCCAAGCGCCGTAACATAAAGCCGCGCTTTTTTGACTCCCTTTTTGATCCTGATTTCCTTGCGCAGGTAAGGTGCGGGCGGCAAATGGTATTTCGGACCTTTCCCCAGGTGATCCATATCCAGTCCGATCCATTGCGCCTTCCATTCATTTTTATCCAGGAGTCCGATCTCCCAGGATGCCGGCTTGCTCCATGGCCCGGCAACTCCGTTTTTATCCCAGCTCCTTACTATCCAGTAGCAAACCTGACGGGATGCCAGCGGCTTACCTTTGTAACCAACCTGAAAAGTAGCTGCCGATGGCACACGGCCCGAGTCCCAGAGGTCGGTCCGGCCCGCAGCAAGCTTCGCAATGGACGAAGCTGCAAGAATCTGATAGGCTGTCTGATGCTGGTCATTTCCGGAAGACGTGAGCTCCCAGCTCAGGCGCGGATATCGCTCGTCAGTAACGGGGTCGACCTTGTACTCACACCGCAGGTATGATGGTGTAAGCCCCTCGGCCCGGACAAATGCAGCAGAAAAAAAGAGGAGTAGCAAGAGCGCAGTTTTCATCAGGATCATCGTGGACACATGCATTTACCGTAATACTTTAATGCCTTTCGGAGCATCAATGGTGGACTTGACCGAACCGTTGGCCTGTTTTTCATGCCTGATCTTCACAATTCCCGCAGGTGTCGGATAGGTACCCTCAGCCCATTGAAGGTCGCCGAGGTGAGGCTGCACGCGGATGGTTTTGCCGCCGGGTTCCACTACGCTTACACCCAGCACATGCTCGGTCAACCACGAAGTAGGCCCGGATGCCCAGCCGTGGCAAAGGCTGTGACGAAGCTTTTTATAACAATATGCCCCAAAGTCGCCGTGAATATCATCTTTGCCATCGGGCACGAGCTCGGTGATCGGAGCTGCGTTTTTTGTCCAGGCCAGGTCAAAGTCCTCCCAGAAAGTGGTTGCGCCCATGTCCAGCATTGCACCCCAGTATGTCCGGATGCAGTCCATAGCGCCGGCATAGTCTCCTGCCTTGGCTTTTGCCTGCAGCATATAGTAGCCGTAAAATGTAGAAAACCGCTCGCAGCCTCCCTGTGCGATCACGTCTGCATTTGCCTTTTCAGCAGGGATCATACCTGCCAGGGCCATGAGTGCGGCGGCCTGTTTGGAACCATTTGCGTCGGGTACGTACATTTTCATCTGGGTGGCAACCTGCCTGCATTTGGCAGCCTGTCCCGGCTCGTCCAGTATCGTGCACAGCTCGCTGCCTGCTTCGAGCGTCATCACCATCATGGCCTGAAGACCGGCGTGAATGCCTTTGGGATTTTCGCTCGACGGCCAGTCGAGGAAGCGGGTACCATCCAGCTTTTCCTTGTTATCGCTCGTTTTTGACATCAGCAGATCCAGCAGGGCTACCAGGTACTTCTGCTGTTTGCGGAGGTATTCAAGATCTCCCTGATTTTTGTACAGATCACGGTGAATGAGCACCCACCACATGGAGTAAGCACTAATCCCATTCATCCAGCCGGGCAGCGGTGTGATGTCGCGGGCATGATCGAGGCTTTTGGCGACCACTTCATTTTTACCAAAAACCGCATTGATTGTCGTTACTTCCGGGTGCATATCCCCTACCCACACCAGACGGTCGCGCTTGATGCCATCCCAGAGAAATTCCTGCATGTTGAGGTGGACAGTATAAGCACCGGTGTTCCAGATGGTGTTCAGGCGCTCATCATTGCTTTTGAATGACCCCAGATAAGGAATGTCGCGGTACTCGAAAATGGCTCTTACTTCCTTCAACTGCAGTTCACGATTGGGATCAACGAGGTCTACCCGGGCAAACCGGAAGCCGGAGTTACCCACCTGCATCACCCCAAGCCAGGGTACCTGTACCGTAAAGTCACGCATGGCATGATCATTGGTCGCCCCCTGCACCGTATCAATATCTGACATAGCCTCGCTCACCGACTCTCCGAAGCGAATGCGTACGCGAATGGGCCGCTGGTCCGAAGGCTGGTCGGTGACGAGCTGAATGCCGCCCTGGATTTCCCGCCCGAAATCCAGCAGGATACCGGGTTGTACATCAGCAGTACTGATCATTTTGCAAAAATCCCGGTGTACCAGATCTGCCTGGCCGATACCGGGCCGAAGGAGGTTTTGTGCGTCCACGATACTGCCACCGGCCTTGTCGGACATCCACACAATGCGTGTCGGCGTCAGGTACTGCCTCACCCGGGAGTCTTTCTGGGCAAGGGTGTTTTTTTCAAAAATGGGTGGAAGTGACTGGGCGCAGACTCGGCCCACGATCAAAAGCAGCAGCAGTCCGGACACACGGAAAAATCGTTTCACTAGCAACGGGTTTAGGATTATTGTAATATTCGTTGAAAATAAATGATTATTAATTAGGCAACTAGCCTGTTGTGTCCTGTCCCGCCGGATCACACAATCCGGAAAGCCGGAGGGATGCACTTTTGCAATTATGCTAAAACAATGTAAAAACCGTTCTATTTTTGCCTTGCATTCATATCCTTCCCGAACCACCGGCAACCACCATGACCCATTCCCCAAGCGACCCGCGCGAGCGTGACGGTCTTCCGCCTTTTGCCAGCAGCTGGAAACAGCTGTATATATGGATGATCGCAACCCTGTTGCTGCTGATAGTCGTTTTCTATTTTATCATGACGCATTTTCAATGAACCCGCTGGACTGGATTGTACTCTCGCTTACGCTCATATTCGTTGTATCATACGGGATTTATAAAAGTCGGGAAAAGCACACGATGGACTCGTTCCTGCTGGCGGATCAGTCGCTGCCGTGGTACCACGTAACCTTGTCGCTCATGGCCACCCAGGCCAGTGCCATTACTTTTCTTTCCGCTCCCGGCCAGGCGTATACAGACGGTATGCGTTTCGTGCAGTTCTACTTCGGGCTGCCGCTGGCGATGGTGGTCCTCTGCATCACATTCGTGCCGAAGTTTGGCCAGCTCAAAATCTTTACGGCTTACGAATTCCTGGAAAAACGGTTTGATCTTAAAACAAGAGCCCTGACTTCCTTTCTCTTTCTGCTGCAGCGCGGACTATCAACCGGGCTCTCCATTTATGCACCTTCCCTGATACTGTCGGCCATACTGGGGTGGGATATTACATGGACAAATATTATTTCCGGCGGCATTGTAATGCTTTATACCATTGCAGGCGGCAGCAGGGCTGTGTCGTACACCCATCAGCAGCAAATGGCCATCATCACGATCGGGATGGTGGTGGCAGGGTACCTGGTTGTTTCATACCTGCCCGCAGATGTCTCGTTTACGGATGCGTTGCATGTAGCGGGTAAAATGGGCAAGGTTAATCTGATTGACTTTACGTTCGACCTCAACAACCGGTACAATGTGTGGTCGGGGCTTATCGGCGGCTTTTTTCTCCAGTTATCCTATTTCGGGACAGACCAGTCGCAGGTAGGACGCTTCATGACCGGCAGTTCGCAGGGGCAAAGTAAGCTTGGCCTGGCAACAAACGGACTGCTGAAAATCCCAATGCAGTTCCTGATCCTCCTCGTGGGTGTACTGGTGTTCGCATTTTACCAGTTCAAAACCCCGCCCCTGTTTTTTGACCAGACAGCTGTGGACAAGGTACGCAACACCGAATATGCATCGGAATACGCGGCCCTGGAAAAACAGCACGAGCTGATCCAGGGCAAAAAACGAGGGCACGTAATGACACTGACACAGGCACTGCGGGATGACAATGAACAGCAGATCGCGCAGTCGAGGGAGGTACTTGCGGGTATGGAAGCGGAGGTAAAATCAGTTCGTGAAAAAGCCACTAAAATACTTTCCCGGGCTAATAAAAGCGAGATCAACGATGTGAATTACATTTTCCTGCGCTTTGTGATCGATTACCTGCCGGTGGGCATGGTAGGACTGCTGATTGCGGTAATCCTGCTGGCCTCCATGGGCTCCGTGGCCGCTGCCTACAACTCGCTGGCATCCTGCTCCATTGTAGACATTTATAAAAGGATTATCCGCAAGGACGAAGACAACCGGGACTATGTACAGGCTTCGCGCTGGGCCACGTTCTTCTGGGGTATTTTCTGCATTGCCGTCGCACAGTATGCGTCGCGGCTGGGGAGTATGATTGAAGCGGTCAACATCCTGGGTTCGCTGTTTTACGGAGTGATCCTGGGGATTTTCCTGGTGGCGTTCTATTTCGAAAGCATCGGCAGCCGGGCCGTGTTCTGGGGAAGCGTACTGGCGGAAATATTCGTGATCATCAGCTTCAAGCTCAACCTTACCGCATTCCTTTGGCTGAATCTCATCGGCTGCATGCTCGTCATTGCCTTTGCCTGGATCATAGAAAAGCTGGCGCCTGAGCCGGCCAAGGAGGGAGACGTTGTTTAGTACCAATGTATGTACCAGCGGTTACATAATCATTTTTTACATAAATGATTGACGTCGGGTACTATCCTGTCAAGAGGTACTATTCTTTTAAAAATTTATCCTTTTTCAAGAATTCATATATTTTAAGCCATTTTTTAGGACTTTATATGAAACTATTCCGGGTTATTAATGCTTTGCAAAGTATGGATCGGTACGTGCAATGGTAATACCATTGACATGTCACCGATTTTTTCAGTTAATTTAACCTGACCCGGTTTATGTCGTTTTCCTCCGATCCAAGCTCATCCTGGATTAACTATTCATTCATTCCGACTGACAGCTGACGTGGTGTTCCTCCCAGGTTCCAGCCGGTGACCCGTCGGTTTACATTCTATCTATCCAAAAATAAGTTTTACATGAATTATTGGTCTAAGCCACAAAAAACAATGCGTTTGGCGCTTAGCTCGGCATTCCTCCTATTCGTTTCATTTTGTCCTGTTTTTGCGCAGGATATCAGGGAAGGCACCAAAGATGCACCTACCCTACAGAATGCAACCCTCCCGGAGGTAGTTGACTACGCCCTGAAACACCAGCCGGTGATCCAGCAGTCGCTGATCGATGAGCGCATTACAGATGAACAGGTACGCAGCAGGTTGGCTGACTGGTACCCGCAGATCAGCGCTAACTACAATTTACAGCACAACTTTATCGTGCAAACCAGCATTATCGCCGGCAATCCTGTAAAGCTGGGTGTCAAAAACATTTCTTCTGCTCAGTTTACATTGTCACAGCAGATTTTCAACCGGGATGTGCTGCTGGCCAACCGTACGCGCAGAGACGTACTCCTTCAGGCCAGCCAGAACACCTCTTATAACAAAACCGACATTGCGGTAAATGTATCCAAAGCTTTTTACGATGTACTGGCTACTTCACAGCAGATCGACGTGGCCGAAGAGGATATCGTCAGACTGGAAAGAAGTCTACGCGATGCTGAAAATCAATACAAGGCCGGGGTTGCTGACAAGATCGACTTCAAGCGCGCGACGATTTCGCTGAACAATACGAAAGCGAACAAAAAAGCCAATGAGGAAATACTGAAAGCCAAAACAGAATACCTGAAAACCCTGATGGGCTATCCGGTGGATCAAGCGCTGGAGATCAGCTATGATACCCTGCAGATGGAACGCGAAATCACCCTGGATACCCTGCAGACGGCTGATTTTACAGGAAGAATCGAATACCAGCTTCTTGCCACACAGAAAAAATTACTGGAAGCAAATCTACAGTACAACAAATGGAGCTACCTGCCCAACCTGTCGCTGAACGGAGCCTATAACCTGAATTTCCAGAACAACCAGTTTTCCGAGCTCTACGGGACCAATTATCCCAACTCATTCGGCTTGTTTACACTGTCCCTGCCGCTGTACCAGGGTGGAAAACGCAAGGCCAATACCCGCCAGGCCGAGTGGCAGATCAAGCGCGTGGACTGGGATATCAAGGGATTGCAGATGAATGTAAATTCCGAGTATGCCACCGCACTGGCCAACTACAAAGGCAACCTGACCAACTTACTTGCGCAGAAGGAAAATGTGGATCTGGCCCGGGAAGTATACGATGTATTGCAGCTTCAATACAAATCAGGTATCAAAACCTACCTGGAAGTAGTAACCTCCGAGACTGACCTGCGGCTTGCGCGCATCAGCTACTACAATGCATTGTACCAGGTACTTGCCAGCAAGATCGACGTACAGCGGGCCCTTGGCCAAATGAATTATTAATCTGAAAATACAGGATGATATGTTTTTAAATACCATGAAATATTACTCAGTTGTTCTGACCGCACTGGTACTCTACGCCTGCGGCAACAAAAACCAGCAGCAGCAACCCGCAGGCCCGCAAGCCATCCCGGTAGCGCTGGAAGTGGCTAAGACCGCAGAAGCAAGCTACTATGACGAATATCCCGGTACCATCGTACCATTGAACGAAATTGAACTCCGCCCGCAGGTGACCGGATTTATTACCGGCATCCATTTTACGGACGGATCCCGGGTTCGCAAGGGCCAGCTTTTGTATACCATTGATGCTCAGCTTTATACTGCCAATTACGACCAGGCCGTGGCCAATGCAAATGTGCAGGAAGCCAACCTCGTTCGGGCACAGAAAGATGCTGACCGCTACCATGAACTTGAAAAAAATGATGCAGTTGCCAAGCAGCTCGTGGACAATGCGGATGCGGCGCTCGAAGTAGCCAAAAGACAGGCTGAAGCCGCCAAAGCAAATATCCAGGCAGTACAGACGAGTGTTCGTTATACTAAGGTAGTTGCACCGTTTGACGGGGTGATCGGCATTTCTGCCGTGAAAGTAGGCGCGCCGATCTCGGCAGGACAAACTGTTCTGAACACCGTATCCACCGACACGCAGCTTGCTGTGGATTTCAATGTGGACCAGAAGGAAATTTACCGCTTTACGAACCTGATGAAGAGTCAGAAAGCCAATGATTCCACATTCACATTGAAATTCGGCACGGACGTGTATCCTGCAAACGGAAAAATTGCGCTGCTCGACCGTGCAGTGGATCCGCAGACGGGTACTATTAAGGCACGTCTTATTTTCCCGAACAAGGATAATCAGCTGCGTGCAGGTATGACAGGAACCGTGCGGGTGCTGAACAATGCCGCCGCCAAGTCTATCGTGATTCCTAATAAGGCTGTAACCGAGCAGCTGGGTGAATTCTTTGTGTATGTACTGGGTGACAGCAGTAAGGTCAGCCAGCGCCGCGTGGAGCTGGGTACTGCGATCGGAGCCAATATCATTGTGAAAGAAGGATTGAAAGAAGGAGAAAAATTTGCGGTAGAAGGGGTACAAAACCTCCGGGAGGGCGCAGTGGTACAGGAAAGTAAAAAGTAATCCCTCCTATCCTACCAACTTATAATAACTCGTAGAAAATGATTGCAGACGTTTTTATAAAAAGACCCGTAACAGCTATCGTATCCTCGATTGTGCTGGTGCTGGTCGGGATTATTGCCCTTACCACTCTGCCGGTGGCGCAATATCCCGATGTAACCCCGCCCACGGTATCCATTACCGGCAACTTTACAGGTGCGGATGCCCAGACGGTGGAGCAGACCACGACAACGCCCATTGAAACCCAGATTAACGGTGTGCCGGGCATGACCTACATGTCCAGCAACAGTACCAGCAGCGGACAAAGCAGCATTAACGTAACGTTTGATGTGGGTACTGACGTAAACATTGCCGCCCTCGACGTTCAGAACCGCGTAAGTGTGGCGGAACCGACGCTGCCGGATGCGGTAAAAAGACTTGGACTTACCGTAAGAAAGCGGCAGCCGAGTATCATGCTTGCGCTCGCCCTCTACTCGCCCAAGGGTACGCACGATGCGCAGTTTATCGGTAACTATGCCAACATTTACCTGAAAGATGCATTGCAGCGGGTGAAAGGTGTAGGTGATATCATTTCGCGTGCAGACGATTTTGGTATGCGGATCTGGCTTAATCCTGATAAGCTCGCCAGCCTCCGGATGACGCCGTCGGATATTTCAGCGGCCCTGTCGGAGCAAAACCTTCAGGTAGCAGCGGGAACGATCGGTGGTACGCCCCAGCCCAATCAGCAAAGCTTTGAATACAGCGTACTGACCAACAGCCGCCTGAATACCAAGCAGCAGTTTGAAGATATCATTGTTCGCTCCTCTCCTGAAGAAGGCAGCGTGGTGTACCTCCGCGACGTGGCCCGCGTGGAGCTTGGAAAGTTTGACTATGGCGTAAATGCATTTGTAAGCGGTAAACCGGCTGCATTCGTACTGATCTACCAGGCACCGGGTGCTAATGCACTTGACACCTATGAAGGCGTGATGAAGGCTTTGGAGGAAATGAAGAAGACCTTTCCAAAAGACATTGACTACGTGGTACCTACAGAAACTGCCACGGTTGTACAGGTGTCCATCGAGGAGGTACTGCACACATTTGCAGAAGCAATGGTGCTTGTGGTGATTGTGGTTTTCCTGTTTTTGCAAAACTGGCGTGCAACGCTCATCCCTATCCTTGCGATCCCGGTATCACTGATCGGTACCTTCATTTTCTTTATCCCGTTTGGTTTTACCATCAACACCCTCACGTTGTTTGCATTCGTACTTGCTATCGGTATTGTAGTGGATGATGCGATTGTGGTTGTCGAGGCAGTTCAGCATTATATTGATGAAAAGAAAATGTCTCCGAAGGATGCAACGGTCCAGGCGATGAAAGACATTTCGGGTCCTGTAATTGCCATTGCATTGATCCTGGCTGCGGTGTTTGTTCCGGTAAGCTTTGTGCCTGGTATTGTGGGCCGGCTCTATCAGCAGTTTGCGATTACGATTGCCATTTCGGTATTGCTTTCGGCCTTTGTGGCACTTTCGCTGACGCCTGCATTGTGCTCGATCATGCTGAAACCTACCAAAGATGAGAATGACCGGAAAAACTGGCTTGAAAAATTCTTCGACAGGTTCAACCGCTGGTTTGAACGCGTAGCGCACAGCTATACCCGCGGCGTTGCCAAATGGATCAAAGCCACACCGCTGGTGCTGGTCATGATGGTTTGCCTTTTTGTAGGTCTTTTCTTTTTGTTTAAAAATAAACCCTCGGGCTTTATCCCGGTCGAGGACGAAGGCCGCCTGTATGTTACCTACGAAATGCAGGAAGCCACTTCCACAAACCGCAACGTGGAAATGATCAAAGACATCATGCAGCGCGTATCTTCCATTCCCGAAGTGCGGGTAGTGGGTGGATTGGCCGGGCTGAACATCATCAGCTTTTCCAACAAGTCCAACGTGGGTACCATGTTTGTCAACCTGAAACCGTGGGCAGACCGTAAAGGTGCGGAACACCATGTACAGGCTGTGATCAAGGAAATCCAGAAACGTACCGCCGACATCAAGGAAGCGAGGGTACTGGCCATTGCGCCGCCGGCAATCCCGGGTCTGGGTGCCACCTCCGGTTTTACATTCCAGTTGCAGCAGTCAACCAGTACCGACAACATTCAGCAGTTTGAAGGTGTGGTGCGCAACTTCCTGGGTGCTGTTAATAAACGCCCCGAGATTGCAATGGCTTATACCTTTTTCAATGCAAGAACACCAAGTTACCAGATTGATGTAGACCGGGATAAAACCAAAAAGCTCGGTGTGCAGGTGAATGACGTGTTCAGCTCGCTGTCCACTTTGCTGGGTAGCTCCTATGTCAATGACTTCAACCTCTACGGACGGAACTTCCGCGTGATGGTTCAGGCGGACAGTACTTTCCGATCGTCGCTTGAAAAGATCCAGAGCTTTTACGTCCGCAACCGCCAGGGTAACATGATCCCGCTGAGTGCGCTGGTCACTTCCAAAGTTGTGGAAAACCCTGCATTGATCTCCCACTATAATATTTACCGGTCTGTCGAGATCAACGGAACACCAAAACCCGGATTCAGCAGCGGCCAGGCGATCACCGCGCTGCGGGAAGAAGCGGCCAAGCTGCCTGCAGGATATTCCTATGAATTTTCGGGTATGAGTAGTGAAGAGATCAAGGCCGGTGATAGTACTACAACGATTTTCGCGATATCCATTGTTTTCGTGTTCCTCTTCCTGGCGGCACTTTACGAAAGCTGGTCTATCCCGTTCTCGGTACTCTTTGCAGTACCTATAGGTGCGTTCGGTTCAATTTTAACCCTGACGTTCCTGCCTAATCTGTCCAATAACATCTATGCGCAGATTGGTCTGATCACGCTGATTGGTCTTGCTGCCAAGAATGCGATCCTGATCGTTGAGTTTGCCAAAGAGCGGGTGGATAGCGGCATGGAAGTGGTCAAGGCTACGCTGGAAGCGGTACAGCTTCGTTTGCGGCCCATTATCATGACTTCACTCGCCTTTATCCTCGGCGTACTTCCGCTTGCCTTTGCAAGCGGCGCAGCGGCCGAGTCGAGGAAAACGATCGGCTGGACGGTATTCGGAGGTATGCTTGCGGCTACGTCCCTCGCAATTTTCGTAGTGCCGGTACTCTTTGTAGCCATTGAAAAATTGGTGACCAAGAAAAAACATCCGGTAGATGAAAACCCCGGTTCAGTGGAAGTACCTGCCTGATTTCCCAAGCAATAAAAAGCGCGGGACAATGGATGAATTATATCCATTGTCCCGCGCTTTTTTATTACAGTTTAAAAATTCGCAGGCCGCTATAGACGGAGGTAACAAATTTTTACGGACATTCTCCGAAAATTTTCCGCTCCTATGTACGTCAAACAGGTATTTTCGATATGGCGCCTCCTGCAGGGCATTTGGGCCGGTGTACTGGCGGTAACCATTTACTCGACCCTCGTATTCTACCTCTATACTTACGAAAACTGGCATTTCCTTTCATTTCCGGTCTCCATTATCACGATTTTAGGCACCGCACTTTCGCTGCTGCTGGGTTTCAGGACCAACTCGGCCTACGACCGGTGGTGGGAAGCAAGAAAAGTATGGGGAGCAATCGTCAATGACAGCCGCACGCTCGTGAGGCAGGCAAGTGCATTTATAACAACAGAAGAAAAGGAGAAGAAAGAACTCATTTCCAACATTGCACATCTGCAGATTGCCTGGTGCTATGCGCTTACCAACAGCTTGCGGAAGGAGGCAGTACTGGTGTATGCAGATCTTCATCTGAATGCCGAAGAACATGATTACATTTCCAGGCAGGACAATATTCCCAATGCGATTCTGAACCTGATCCAGTTTAAGCTGTCGGACCTGAACCGGGCGGGAAAGCTCGAAACCCTTCTTTACCAAAACATAGACTCTACCGTGCAGCGGCTATGTGATGCGATGGGAAAATGCGAGCGTATCAAAAACACGGTATTTCCCACTCAGTACAGCTTCTTTGTCATTTTTGTGATATTCATCTTTACGCTCATCCTTCCTATGGGCCTGGTGGAAAGCATCGGACGGATTTCAATTCCGGTCACTTTTACCATTTCCTTCCTGTTCTTTTATGTAGAGTGGATCGCGTACATCATGCAGAATCCGTTTGAAAACGGCCCGAATGACATTCCCATGACCACGCTTTCCAGAACCATCGAAATCAACCTTCTTCAGATGATCGATGCACCGAAAATTCCCGAAAAGATACTGCCGAAAAAAGGGGTAGTTATGTAAAATGCAAATATCCCGGCGGAAGCGCCGGGATATTTGCATTTGATGTTTAAGCTCTTTTTACTGGTCTACCTTTACATTGGTATAGTAAAGTTCCAGCTTTACACCCGGCTGCGCATTCTGCTGACTGCCGATCACGAGTCTGGTCACGCTTTTACCAAACTCTGTCCCTGCTTCCAGGTAAGCCACAGATGCTGTGCTAAACGGCGAAGTACGCAGCAAAAGCCCCGAGCCATCCGAAGTTCCGGTCGTAAGCAGGCTAGTTACAAACGTAGTCACGTCAAACAGGTAGTACTGGCGGTTGTTGAGTAAGTCATTGACGAGCGTTCCTGCAACAGCCTGAGAGCCTGTATTGGTAATCTGGTACAGCGGTGTGGCCAGCCCGTCGCTGGCATTGGTATATACCTGATTGTTTTTATCACAAAGGTAAACGTACAATGCATTTGGCGCCGGAAGCATGTCGGTGAGGGACGCCCTGAGTGGCTCAACACGCAGGAAAGCACGGTTGACTACGGTAAACTGGTCGTATTTCAACTGATCCACATAAGGAAAGTCGACTCTCGTCATAACCCCTACTCCGCCTTCGATAAACGACATATTTCCGGACTGGGATGCTGGCAGCGCAAGCCTTCCGGAAGGAAGCTTGGCGAGCTGTGTGCCGGCGCGGTCGGCCAGGATCTGGTTATAGCGGGCGGTCGTATTTAATACGGTTGAATCTTTGCGCACACCATCTACTTCCTGTACGTGGTAATGCAGTTGCACGGAAGCACTGTCGAGCCTGAAACCTACCACAGGACCATTGTCAGTGGCTCCCGGGGCAACCAAAAGGCCTTTTACAATATTGATCCAGTCATTATTGTTGTTGATCAGCTTGTTCTGGCCTTTTGAAAACAGATCTTTACCCAGTACATCCGACAGCTTGATTTTCAGCCAGGGCTTTGTACGGGGACGCGGTACTACCTTTACTTTCGCAATAGGTAGAATATCAAAAGGTGTAGTATCGTGATTGTAGTAAGAATTTTTATCCGTAATGTCCTGCTGCAAAGTATGCACGCTCAGGTTCATTGGCTTTGTTGTATCGCCATATACGTACTGGTCATAGCGCAATGCAAGGATCAGCGAATCGTAAACGGCAGTTTCAGGAACAGAAATGCCGGAGTTTGTAGTAGGCTGAAAGAAGGTAGATGCCTGAATTTTTCCAAAATAGGGATCCATGTAACGACCTACCAGGAGGCGGCTAGGGGCGCCGGTCATTACGGAGTCACTGCCCACGGATGAGATCATCACAGATGCAGTATCCGAAAACAATACTGAAAAGTTGTCCGGGTTGGGCTGTACGATGGATTCGATCTGATCCCCCCATTCACATCCTGCAAGGGAAGCCGCCAGTCCCAGTATGATCAGAAATTTATAAGCCCTTGAAGATTTCTTAATAAGAAATTGGTTGAATTTCATCTAACGCAAGACAGTAAAAAGTGCAAAAATATCAGATGCAATCTTAATTACAACATGATTCTGGTAATCAGGACAAAAATGTACTTCATGTTTGATTGCAACAAAAAGCCGTGCACCGGCGTAATGCCGATAAGAGAACGGATATGTATCGGTACGCAATGCGCATTCAAAAAGTGGCAAGTGTAAATGAAACGCCGAAGTTTGCCGGGTATTTTACCTTTCGAATTTGACCGCCCGGAGCAACCCGGAAAAATGCCTGTTTAAGCATTGCAGACAACATCGTGTGAAGGCATTACGTTGTGCAGGAGCAATCCTAAGTTTAGACAAAAAGTAACTTAGAATTTTACTTAGCAACATCAAGATGTTATGTTTGCAAAAATTTCAAAAAGGCTGAGCTGTTCAATGTCAGGGAAGTTTAGCTGAATTCTGGTAGTCTTACAAATAAACATTCATACGCAACAATTAGTCAAACCATACAGTTTACATGTTCAATACTTTAAGAAAGACATCGTTAGCCCTTCTGATTGCTTCTACTGCACTCGTTCAAATTAGCTGTAACAAGGATTCAGATCCTGATTTGCTGGGCAACTGGTACAGAACCGGCATTCCCAACTTTGGAGGATCTGCCAGGGCCCGGGCTGTAAGCTTTGTGATTGGCGACAGAGGATATATCGGTACTGGTCTGACCAACGAGACCGTGCCAAGAGTGAAGGATTTCTGGGCTTACAATGCCGGTACTAAAATATGGTCGCAGGTAGCTCCTTTTGCGGGCACCGGCCGTACAGATGCAGTAGCATTTGTAATTGGCGGAAAAGCATACGTCGGAACAGGTTATGACAATGTAACCACGATCGACAATGGTTATAAAAAAGACTTTTACTCCTACGATCCTGCCACCAACAAGTGGACAGCCGTAGCTGATTTCCTGGGCGGAACCCGCCAGTACGCGACTGCATTCTCCGTGAACAACAAAGGTTACGTGGGACTGGGATATAATGGAAGCGGTTTCTACCAGGATTTTTATCAGTATGATCCTGCCACTGACAAATGGAGTGAAATTGCAACGTTCACAGGCGGAAAACGCCGGGGTGCACTTTCATTCACACTCGAAAATAAGGCTTATGTAGGTTTTGGAACCAACAACTCCGGCACGGAAACCAAGGATCTCTACGTTTTCGATCCTGCGGGCAACAATGGCAGCGGTGCCTGGATCCGTACGGAGCACGATGATACTGATTTCCCGACCCGCTCACATGCACTGGCCATGGTAATCAACGGCAAGGCATATATAGTAGGTGGAAACGGAAAGTCTGATGCCTATTCTTATGAGCCGGGAACCAACACCTGGACCGAAGTATCCAGCTTCGCAGGTGGACAAAGAGGCTTTTCGGCCGGATTCGCAATCGGAAATACCGGGTATATGGGTACCGGAAGTCCTACCGGATCAAACGGATATGACGATTTCTGGGCATTTGATCCGAGTGTTGCCGCTAACGACGACGATAATCAGTGATCTCGATCAAGAGAAAACGAACTTTCCTGTTTTTGTTCATAGCCTTCGCTATTGCAGCCTTGTTCTTTTACAGAACAAGCTCCATAGGCGAAGGCTATGGTCGTATTAAGGTCAAAGCTTATCAGGTAACCGAAGGCTGGGGCTACCGCATTTATGATGATACAACACTGATCATTGAGCAGCCTGTTATTCCCGGCATACCCGGCACAGCGGGATTTAAGACCCGACAGGACGCGCTGAAAACGGGCGAGCTTGTTCAGCAAAAACTTTCCAGAGGTATTTTCCCCCCTACCATCACTGCCGAAGAGCTGGACAGCCTGGGAACCCGTCCCTAACGCAGCCGGTAAGTTCCCATAATTGGGTAATGGTCAGAATACTGTACCGTATCAAACGTCATGAAATTGGTAAGTTCGAGGCGATCGTCACTATAAAACTGGTGGTCAATGCGGATAAAATTGGGCGTGTGGTTGTAAGTAAAGCCAAAACCTTTTCCCTTCACCTCAAATGCATTAGAGAGTTTGCGCCGGAGCCTGCCGTAAACGTAACTGTATGCAGTTTCATTAAAATCTCCGCATACAATTACCGGGTATGGTGAAGACGCGATCCAGGTTTCGAGCGCATGAAGCTCCACTGCATGACGGTCAAATCCACGTTTCATCCGCCGGAGGATCTTGGTTCCTTCGCGTTTGAACCCCTCCCCTGTTCTTTGTTGTTTGAGCAGCGCCATATTCAGCGTCATCGAGAAGAAATGCAGCCCGATGACCCGCACGGTATCCTTCCTGATTTTCACATCTACCTGGATCATCCCGTTTTGTGAAATAAAAACCGTGTCTTTTGAAGCTATAATTGGGTACCTGGAATATACTGCCAGTCCCCAGTAACTCGGATCGGAGCGCTGACGGTTATTGTAAAAACGGCTGTGCCGGTACCCGCCATCGTGCAACACCCGGTTAATCTGATACAGCTTGGTGACATCCTCGTAGTACTCGGGCATGCATATGACATCCGCACCGGCATCCCTGACCCAGCGCTGCATTTGCCGGATATAACTCCTCATAGGCTTGTCGTGGTGGGTAGCATCCCGTTGAAAAGCTACTACATTGTAGCTCAACACCGAAAACGCATCGGAAGCCGGCTCAGGCTTGTTCCCAGACTGATAAGTACGCGGAAGAAAGACGGTGGCAACCAGCAGCAGCAGTATGGGAAGCCAGATTTTCCTGCGATCGAGCAGCACCCAGAAAAGTACCGCTGCTATATGCAAAAGGATGACCACCGGGAACGACATCATCATAAATCCGGTTATCCAGAAGTGGAACGGTGTCCAGAATATCAGGATGTAAATAAAGATAGTGTATGCTGCGAAAAGCTGGTAAACAAACCAGGCCGCTCTTTTAAAACCAGTCATTCAATCGACATTTTTTTTGCAAAAATACGCGAAGAAGGCCAATTAGGAAGACTCCTCCCGAACTTGTAGAAGTGATAAAATAGTTATACCTTTGCATCAAATTCTATTTTAATCGAATGATTGAGGGGGTCTTAACCCCTTTTTTATTTGCAGCATAACCAATACATGACGATAAAAGAGCGTTTGGAAGTTTTGCTGGAGCCGCTAATTGCAGAAAGTGACTGTTTCCTGATCGACGTAGTCATAAAGCCATCCAAGGCAAGCACGAAAGTGATGATCCTGGCAGACAGCGACGAAGGCATTACAATACAGCAATGCACATCCATCAGCCGGCAGCTGGCCAAGCAATTGGAAGATGAGGATATTTTCCCGGATGCGTATACATTGGAAGTTTCTTCTCCCGGGCTGGATCAACCCCTGGTTTTACCAAGACAATACAAGAAAAACATAGGCCGCAACCTGAAAGCCACACTTAAAAGCGGCGAAACAATTACCGGAACGATACAGGAAGCGAATGAAGCATCAGTACAGCTGCTGCTTGCACCGCCTAAAAAGAAGTCCAAAACACCGGTGACGGAAGCGGAACTGACCAGGACAATCCCCCTGGACGAGGTTGCCAAAGCAATGATAGAAATATCATTCAAATAAGATCAGATCGGGAAAAGCACGGCTTGTTCTCAATTATATAATATGTATAACTTAGTATCAGCAAAATATTCTATCAAATAGCAATGGATAGCGGAATATTAATTGAATCATTCGCGGAGTTTGCAAACTCCAAAAACATCGATCGGCCTACCATGATCAGTGTTTTAGAAGAGGTATTTCGTACTATGATTCGCAAAAAATATGGTACCGATGACAATTTTGATGTCATTATCAACCCGGAAAGTGGTGACCTTGAAATGTGGCGTACCCGTGAGATTGTTGATGATAATTCGGAAGATATCTGGGAATACAATAAAATTCCGCTGGCTGAGGCGCGCAGGATTCAGAGCGATTTTGAAGTAGGCGAAGAAGTTGCGGAAGAAGTTAAACTGGTGGAGTTTGGTCGCCGGCTGGTACAAACAGCCCGTCAGACGCTGATCCAGAAGATCAAGGACATGGAGAAGGAAATCATGTTCGAAAAATACAAAGACCAGGTAGGTGAAATGATTACAGGCGAGGTATATCAAACCCTGCGTCACGAAGTAATCATTGTGGATTCGGAAGGTAACGAACTTTCGCTTCCGCGCACGGAGCAGATTTCAAAAGACCGCTTCCGCAAGGGAGAGTCGGTGAAGTCAGTCATTCACAAAGTGGAAATGAATAATGGTTCTCCCAAAATTACCCTGTCGCGGACATCTCCGGTGTTCCTGGAAAGGCTTTTTGAAGTTGAGATCCCCGAAATTTATGACGGTATTATTTCTGTGCGGAGGGTTGTACGCGAACCGGGTGAACGTGCCAAGGTTGCGGTAGAATCATACGACGACCGTATTGATCCGGTGGGTGCCTGTGTGGGTATGAAAGGCTCACGCATACACTCGATTGTACGTGAACTTGGGAATGAAAATATAGATGTAATCAATTATACCGATAATCTGGAATTGCTGATCAGCCGTGCATTGAGCCCGGCAAAGGTAAGCTCCATGCAGATCGACCGCGAGAACAAGCGGGTGTCGGTTTTCCTTAAACCCGACCAGGTTTCACTGGCCATCGGAAAAGGAGGCCAGAACATCAAGCTTGCGGGCAAGCTGGTCGGAATGGAGATCGATGTATTCCGGGATATTGAAGAACAAAACGATGAAGACGTCGACTTGTCAGAATTCTCTGATGAAATCGATGAGTGGATCATTTCCGAGCTCCACAAAATTGGTCTGGACACTGCCAAAAGCGTGCTGGCCCTGAGCAAGGATGAACTGGTACGCAGAACTGACCTTGAAGAAGCAACCGTCGAGGAGGTCCTTGATATTCTGCGTAAAGAATTTGAATAAAAATACAGGTTGAACGGTCTGACAAGCGGTTCTTCCTTCAACGCAAAACTTTTTTTCTATTAATTGCTAATATGGCAGAAGATAAAATGATGCGCCTTAGCCAAGTGGCACGGATCCTGAATGTAGGTATAACTACAATCGTGGATCATCTGTCTGCCAAAGGGTATAAGGTAGAAAGTAACCCTAATACCAAAATTAATTCTGATCAGATTGAATTTCTTGCAAAGGACTTCAAGTCGGACGACTTGCGCTCTTCGCTTACTGCTAAACCAGCGCCGCCGGTAGCTGCTCCTGTTGAGCCGGTGAAAGAGGAAAAGGTAAAAAGCGACGTAGATGAAATTCTTTACTTCCGCAATGCGCCTGCCAAGCCTGTGGAAGAAAAGCCGGTAGTGGAAGAAAAAGCGGAGGCTTTCCAGCCAGCTTTTGAAAACCGCCTTCCGGGCATTAAAGTAGTAGGTAAGATTGACCTGGGCGCCAAACGCAGTGCGCCGGTAACTCCTCCTGCTGCCCCCGCCCCTGCTCCCAAAGCGGAAGTTCCTCAGGAACCCGTCCAGGAAGTTGTTAAAGAAAGTGCGCCTGTAGAGGCTAAAGAAGAACATAAGCCGGCTCCCGTCGCTGAACCAGTACAGGAAACCAAACCGGTAGAAGAAGTGAAGCCAGAGCCTGTGAAAGCGGAAGAACCGCAGCCCGAGAAAGCACCGGCTGCACCGGTTGCTCCCGTAGTGGAAGCAGTGCCGCAGCCTGTTGCCGAAGAACCGGCACCTGCTCCGGTTGTTGAAGCGCCTGCTCCGCCGGTTGCACAGCCTGCTGCTCCTGCACCTGCTGAAACTACGCCTGAAAATGAACCTTCCGAATTAATCGAAGCCAAAGGCGAACAGCTCCGGGGATTGCGGGTAGTAGGTAAAATTGAACTGCCTACCACACAGGCGAAGAAAAAAGACCCGGTTGCTTCCAGTGACTCGGCTGCTGATAAAAAACGAAGAAGAAAAAGAAAACGCATTCGTGATGGTGCACCTGTAAGCGGCGAAAACCGTCCTGCGGATGCTCCGGCAACTGCCGATCCAAACCGGCCGAAAGATCCGAATGCAGCACCTGTAAACCGCAATGCACCGGGCACAGGCAACCAGCAAAATAATAACAACACTGCAAAACCTGGCACCAACCGCTCGGGTAGTAACAATAATAACAATAGTAACAACAATACAGGTAACAACCGCCGCGGTACCAAACGTGAGGAAGTGTCTGATAAAGAAGTGTCGGACAACATTCGCGCTACCATGGCCCGTATGGGTGGTGGTAACACCCGGAACATGGCCCGTGGCGGAAAAGGCGGCAGAAGAAGAGACCGCGCAGACGCCAATGATGCCCACGGCTTCGGCGACGACGAAACAAAAGTATTGCGCGTAACCGAATTCGTTTCAGCGAATGACCTTGCGTCATTGATGGACGTGACCGTGCAGGAAGTTATTTCCGTATGTATGAGCATGGGTATGTTCGTATCCATTAACCAGCGTCTTGATGCGGAGGCGATCACATTCATTTCGGACGAGTTTGGCTTTGAAGTGTCGTTCATCTCTGCGGAAGAAGAAGTGCAGGGTGATGTGCAGGAAGAAGTTGACGCCGAAGAAAACCTGAAAGAACGTGCTCCTATCGTTACCATCATGGGTCACGTTGACCATGGTAAAACGTCGCTTCTTGACTATATCCGGAGTGAAAATGTAGCGAGCCGCGAAGCGGGTGGTATTACCCAGCACATTGGTGCATATAGTGTAATGACCAAAACCGGTAAGAAAGTAACATTCCTTGATACACCGGGTCACGAAGCATTTACAGCAATGCGTGCCCGTGGTGCGAAGGTAACTGACGTGGTTATTGTAGTGATTGCAGCGGATGATGCCGTAATGCCTCAAACCCGCGAAGCTATTAACCACGCACAGGTAGCTGGTGTACCCATTGTATTTGCATTCAGTAAAGTAGATAAGCCGGGTGCCAATACAGAGAAAGTGCGGGAAGAACTTGCCAACATGAACCTCCTCGTGGAAGAATGGGGTGGTAAATACCAGACGCAGGAAATTTCTTCCAAAACCGGCCTTGGTATCGACGAGCTGCTTGAAAAAGTATTGCTGGAAGCAGAGCTTCTTGAATTGAAAGCAAACCCAGACCGCCGTGCCATCGGTACCGTGGTAGAAGCATCCCTGGATAAAGGCCGTGGCTATGTGACTACAATCCTGGTTGAAACGGGTACGCTGAAAGTAGGTGATGTGGTACTTGCCGGAGCTCATTTCGGAAAAGTGAAGGCGATGACTGACTATCTTGGAAGACGCCTTAAAACAGCAGGACCTTCAACGCCTGTGCAGCTGCTGGGCTTGAATGGAGCTCCACAAGCCGGTGACCGCTTCAATGTATTTGAAAATGAACGTGATGCCAGGGATATTGCTACCAAACGCGAACAAATCCAGCGCGAGCAGTCGATCAGGACACGTAAGCATATTACCCTGGAAGAAATTGGCCGCCGGAAGGCAATCGGAAGTTTCCGTGAACTTAACCTGATTGTAAAAGGTGACGTGGACGGATCGGTTGAAGCGCTTTCTGACTCACTGCTGCAACTCTCTACCAATGAAGTACAGGTAAATATCATTCACAAGGCCGTAGGTCAGATTTCGGAATCGGACGTCAACCTTGCGATTGCATCTGATGCGATTATCGTAGGATTCCAGGTGAGGCCGTCTTCAAACGCCAAAAAACTGGCAGAGCAAGATCAGATCGAAATCCGCCACTACTCGGTGATTTACAATGCCATCGAGGAGATTAAGGATGCGATGACAGGTATGCTTGCTCCAACCATCGAGGAGATCATTACTGGTAACATCGAGATCAGGGAAGTATTCAAGATCAGCCGGATCGGTACCATTGCAGGATGTTATGTTACTGACGGCTATGTGAAACGTAACAACAAGATCAGGGTTGTCAGGGATGGTATCGTACTATTCACCGGAGAGATCGACTCCCTCAAACGTTACAAAGACGATGTCCAGGAAGTTCGCAACGGTTACGAGTGTGGTTTGAGCGTAAAAAATTACAACGATATAGAAGTTGGAGATATCATAGAAAGCTTCGAATTGCGTGAAGTAAAACGAACATTATAATACATGCCTTTTTAAAGGCTAAGCGTTCAAAAGAAAAAGCGACCCGGTTTATTCCGGGTCGCTTTTTTTGTTTTACAAAATATAAACATTCTAACTATCACTGCAACTTTTCTATAATTAATAGAACTAACTCTATAATTTTTTATTAGTAAAAGTTAATTCTTTATCTACATTTGTTCAGCATGCATTATAACTAATTCATGTTATCTCACTCAATCAAACATTAACTTCATGAAACGTTGTCTATTATTCTGTCAGCTTGCACTGTTCTCCACAGGTGCTGCTCACGCCCAATTTACCGCAGGTACGGATGGGTTTTTCATTGGTACCGGCACCGACGTTTATCTTAATGGTCTGACATTAAGACCAGGTGAACCTATCACCCTTGAAAACAAAACACAGGCTATCAACGCGCAGCCTGTTGATGGTCAGCCGCCAAGCATTGCAAGAGTTTACCTGTTTGATTCGCCCCTCACCGGCTTTATCGGGCGCCTCGGATTTTTCTACAATGACAGTGAACTGAACAACAACACCGAATCCGCTCTTAAGCTTACGTTTGGCAACACGAATTACACCAGTGCTACCAACACGGTGATCGATCAGGGGCTTAATTACATGTATAGCGATTTTGCAACGCCTATTACATTCGACCGGGTCACTGCCGCCACCGAAAATGCATTGCCGGTTTCCCTGGTAAATTTCCTGCTCAGGAAAGAAGGCGGTGCAGCACAGCTGAGCTGGAAAACTTCCCTTGAATCAAACAGCGCTTTCTTCGAAGTGCAGCGCAGCGTCGATGCACGCACCTGGACTGCATTGGGTATGGTTACCGCAGCAGGCGAGAGCCGGGAAGCGAAGGACTATACTTTTACCGACAATGCACCCGTCGCAGGTGACAACTATTACCGATTACGCCTTGTAGATAATGACGGCTCCTTTTCATTCAGCCAGCTCAGAAAGCTGTATATGGAAAGTGTACTCGCAGCATCCGTGTACCCTAATCCTACCGCAGACAAGCTTCTTGTTACAGTGGATGATTGGAACAAAGTACGGAGTGTGCGACTGATTGATGGTCTCGGCCGCAAGCTGCTCGACACCCAGGATCAGAAAAGTGCCGCAGAAATCGACGTTAAAAGCTATCCTTCCGGCCTCTACCTTTTGCAGGTGGTGCGGCAAAACGGAAGTATGCAAACGATCAAGGTTGTAAAGAAGTAATCACTGCAAAGCGTTTCCTCAATGAAATCAAACATTCACATCTGTTTACCGGCAAAGTACGTCCGTACTTTACTGGGCTATACGACTTTTCTTGCACTGACAGTACTCAGCTTTACAGCGCTGGCGCAGGTAGGTGTAGGAACAACCACGCCCGACGCAAGTGCACAGCTTGATGTTACCGCATCCAATAAGGGTATACTGATTCCCAGGTTAACAGAGTCGGGTCGAAGCTCGATCGCCGCGCCCGCCAATGGTTTGCTGATTTATCAGACCGACAATACTCCGGGGTTTTATTATTTCAATGGAAGCCAATGGCTGCCGATCGCCGGGGCGGGTTCCAATGCTCCCGCAATCGGCTTCTCGGCCGTAGGTACAACAAGCTCGCAGAGTACAGCGGGTGCCATTAACGCGTCATGGTTTATCAGGTATATAAATCAGGGATCATTAGATGTATCCACCAGTACCTATACCGTTCCGCAAAACGGACTTTACAAGGTTTCAGCCAAGCTGAACTATGTACAGCCCACAGCATCTACCGTTTCACTTGGTGCCGGGGTTGATCCAAATATTCAGGTTCGTGTAAATGGTTCCGAGGTTGGAAGAAGCTTGTTTCCGATTTACAATGTCAACATAGCACTGGTTTTGACGCTCCGTACAATGGTCAATACGGGGACACTTGTTTTTGATGATGTCCTTTCACTGAATCAAAATGACCAGCTGGGTTTGTATTACGACAACGACGGATACACGGCTGCTATCGAATTGGGTTCAAGCAGCAATGGTATTACCTGGACAGTCATGCGAATCGGTGATTCACCTGTGTCGCCTCCATGACAGCACCTGCATCTCAGGCATCCCGCCAATTCTCCGCCCCTTTCACAGCGCTCTGGGGAACAAGAACCCTGTTTTACACTACATATACTGCGACGGGATCTCGTATAAACAGCCGGAAAGACGGCAACAATCAAACATCAAACAACTCTTTAAATTGTAAAGCAATGAGATATTCCATTAATACTATCCCGCAACAATCCCTGAAACGGTCCGCCTTGCGCCCCTTGATTGCCATGCTGATTCTTACAATTACAGCATTTTCAGCACGTGCCCAGGTGGGTGTAGGAACCATTAATCCAGATCCCAGCGCCCAGCTTGAAGTACAAGCTCCTAATAAAGGTGTACTGATTCCGAGGATGCCGCAAGCCGCACGAAATGGCATTCAGAATCCTGCAAATGGCTTGCTGATTTACCAGACTGATAATACGCCGGGCTTTTACTACTTTGATGGTGACACCTGGAAACCCCTCACGCCCGCTGCGGCGGCGCCTGGTGCTGCAATCATTCCATATGCATCGGGTTTGCCTGTTACAATGACGACCCTGGTTGGCGGGCTGGCAGGAACATCCTCATTGGTTGCATTTGGCAATTCCACGACCGGCGTATCTCTGATCGGTGGGATCATTGACCTTACCAGCACGCCAAATATGGCATTTACAGTTCCACGGGCGGGTACGATCACTTCACTGGCAGCTAACTTTTCGGCCACTATTGCACTTTCATTGGTTGGCACAGCTGTTACGGTAACTGCCCAGCTTTTTGTCGCGTCCAATGGCAGCAATGTTTTCACTGCCATACCAGGTGCTTCCGTGACACTTGCACCCTCACTGACAGGCATTATTTCAATTGGCACAACAAACGCAGGAATCACAACCGGACTTGCTATTCCCGTAAATGCGCAGGACAGGCTGCTGCTTGTTTTTTCATCCACTGCTACCGGATTATCATTGGCCAACACAGTGACAGGCTATGCAGGCGGGGGACTATCGATTAACTAGTGGATGGTATAGGAAGAGCATTCATGTATGATTACAAAAACAGAAAAGCTGCGGAAATCCGCAGCTTTTCTGTTTGTAGGACGTAGCGGGTTCGAACCGCTGACCTCCGCCCTGTCAAGGCGGCGCTCTGAACCAGCTGAGCTAACATCCTTCTTGGGGCTTCAATATTAAATCAATTTTTGTTACCCTCCAATCCGAAATGGTAAACTTTGCGGGACGGTATCCGCGACAGTAATACCAGTCCGATAACGAAAATGATCAGCAATGCAAGAATGCTGTTGCGCATACTTCCGGTGAGATATTCAACAGTGCCGTAGATAAACGTGCCGGTTACAATAGCGATTTTTTCCGTCACATCATAAAAACTGAAATACGATGCCGTCTCGGAAGTATGCTCCGGAATGAGCTTGGAGTAGGTAGAACGCGATAGCGACTGTATGCCGCCCATTACCATTCCTACGGCACATGCTACAAAATAAAACTCCATTGCTTCCGTGGTGTAATATGCCCCGAGACAAATACCAATCCAAATAGAAACGCCGACCATTAATGCATAAATATTACCGATCCATCCCGACAGCCAGGCGAATGTATAGGAACCAATAATTCCTACCAGCTGGATCAGCAACACGGTAATGATCAGGCTTTGCGACGGCAGCTTCAACTCGGTTGCGCCAAAAAGGGTAGCCACATACATGACCGTGCGGACACCCATGGTGTAAATGAAAAATGCAGTAAGAAATTGTGCAAGGTAGGGCTGCCTGCGCAGTTCGCGGTATATGCCCGCTAGTTCTTTAAAGCCGTTGAAGATCCAGTTTCCAGACTTCTCACGGGTAGGTGTACCGGCAGGAAGGTAGTGAAAAGGTATTTGTGCAAACAAAATCCACCACAATCCCACTGTAAAAAAGCTGATGCGCGCCGGCAATGCTTTATCCGTAATACCATAGAAGCCCGGCGCCAGGATCATGCTCAGATTAAACAGCAGCAACAAAACACTGCCCAGATAACCCATTGAAAAACCCCGTGCACTGTACCTGTCGAAATTATCCTCGGTTGCAATTTGCGGCAGGTAAGAGTCATAAAATACAATGCTCCCACTCCACCCTACAAGGCTTAGCCCAAACAGAAAAATTGACGGGATGAGTGTTTCTTTTGTAAAAAAGTAAAGCCCCATACAGCTCAGCGCGCCCAGGTAGCAGAAAAACTGCATGAAAGTTTTCTTTTTGCCCGTAGCATCCGCCACCGCAGTGCACAGGGGAACAGCGGCCGCAGTAATCAGGAAAGCAAAGGAAACTGTGTAGGAAAACAGGACCGAACTCTTAATCTGCAATCCCAGGAAATTAGTCTCAGGTGTGCCGGATGCATGAAGGGCGGTAGCGCTGAAATAAACCGGAAATATGCTCGACACAATGACCAGCGCATGCACGGAGTTGGCCCAGTCGTACATGCACCAGGCATTGACGACTACCGGATCGTTTTTTTTCATTGAAAATTGTTTGCTGCAAAATAAAAAAAGCGGCATTGAAAAGCCGCTTTCCTGCACGTTACTGGTGCCAATTATTTGATCACAGGCTCAAAGACCATCAGTGTCTCCTGCTCAGTGCCGGCAACCGGCATTTTGCTTTTTAATCTTAACCGGCTGTTGGTAAGCTCCTGCACACCAAACTCACCCGAAAAGCCCGAAACTTTGATGTCAAGGGTTGCATTGTTGTTAATCAGGTACCAGGTACCACCATTGATCACCTGGCTGGACTTACGCTCGATGGCCTTCGTCACGTTATTTTGTAAAAACTGGATATCCATGTATTCACCGATGGCCTGGGTCTCGATATTGAGCTGGCTGTTCGGGATCGTTTTTCCATTCAGGTCGGTCACCGCCGTCATCCTCCACGGATAGCTTACCAGGATCTTATCCTTTTCGGTAAGCTGGGGGGTTTCGTTTTCATCCTTATCTTTATCGCAACCGGCAATAACAAACAGGAGCAGGAGTGGAAAAAACAGCAGTAATCGTTTCATAGAAGTTAAATATGTGTTACGGAGAGTGTTTTTTAAAACTTAAAAATGAATGCCGGCAGGTACCGCCGCTCCCGGAAAAGTGAAATTCAGGATAGTGCAAAAGTAACGAATTTGTTTGGTCGAATCTTATGGGATTTAACTTAAAGATGTGTTCAGGAAGATTACTTACCCTGTTGCTTTATCTCCTGCTCGCAGGTAAAGTGGGTTGGGCTCAGGATTGTCAGCCCGGTTATGTGCTAAACCCGGTCACGGCAAATAATACGATTGAGTGGGATAAATTTCCTGAATTTACACTTCCCTTTACCGTCATCTACTCCGCCACGCGGTTTGGTGATACGCAGTCGCAGCCGCTCAAACACGGCTTTTCGCACCTGGCCATGTTCAGTGGCAGTGAGCCCGGGTCCTTGCCAGCTGCTAACCGGGCCAATCTCTGGTACGGAGTAGCCACTTCCAGCGGCAATCAGCCCTGGGCCGATAATGCACTCAGAAGTCCGTGGGGAAATGACACGGCCGCCTACCGGGCCTACTGGGACAACTATGCAGCGACCATTTATGACGCTTCCATCTTCTGCCTGGATATTGAAAGAATGCAGCGGGAAGACCGTGACATCCTGGCCCTGAAATCAAATGCAAACATCCCTCAAAGCTACCGGAACCTTCCCGATGCCGACTTTATAAGTACTTATAAAAGAGACATGCGCTGGTGGTACACGGAAGCGATCAACCGGTTCAAAAGCAAAAAGCCGGGTGTGCTCGTATCCAGTTACAGCGATGTACCCGTACGTAATACCTGGCTCAATATTACTTCCAACAGCTGGCAGGACTGGACCACCAATGCCGGGAGAACGCACTACCTCACTCAAAACGATGCCGGGCAGGTGGGCGGGAGCTTTTACAATGCGATGGACTTCCTGACACCGTCGCCTTATTACTATTATGGTTACGATCACCCCATCGGCAAGGATTACCTTTCCTACCTGCTTTTTAACATAGAGGCCAATGTGGCGTGGAGCAACAAGCCGGTCATTCCGTTTGTGTGGATGCGCGTGCACGACAGCTACGATCCGGATACCCCATTGATATCCGACTTTATGGCCGAAGCGACGGCCATTTTCCCGTTTTTTTCAGGAGCAAAAGGTTTGTGGCTTTGGGAAAACCCATTTTTCCCGGGAAACAGGCAGGAAAATTACAGTACCTATGAGCACTTTATTTACGGGCTTTACCGTCTTTCAGCATTTAAAAACATGTTTGAAGGAAACTATGAACTAGTTATACCGATGTCTGCGCGCGACCACATGGCGCTGCAAAATCCGGTGTGGCGTGGCTTGGTAAAAGGGAGCGAAATCCTGATTGCAGCCCAGAATCCCTATGCCGCCGACCAGACAGAAACGCAGGTATTGGTATCTTATCAAAAATGGGTAAGAACCATTACGCTCAGGGGAAAAGAAGTTTTTCTATGCAAATTCGACCTGAACGATACGGTAACTTCTGCACCGGAAGAATTGACGGAAGCATATGTATACCCCAATGCTGCCCAGCATGAGCTGAATGTAGTACTCTCCGGTGCAAATGCCGGAAACATTACTTTTTCCCTTGTGAACCTGAAAGGACAGGTGGTCATGCAAAAGCTGCTCCGCACCTACGCCGGCGAAACCCGCGACGCCATTACGTTGCCCCGGCTTGCTTCGGGCATGTATTTTGCCCGTTTCAGCAGCAATTCAAAAACCATTATCCGGAAGGTAGTGGTGCACCAGTAGTACTTTTCATCAACAATTATGAACCGACTCAGTCAAGAAACCAGCCCATACCTGCTTCAACATGCCCATAATCCCGTGGATTGGTATCCGTGGGGCGAAGAGGCACTGCAAAAAGCCAGGGATGAAAATAAGCCGATCCTCGTGAGTATCGGCTACTCAGCCTGTCACTGGTGCCATGTGATGGAGCGGGAGTGTTTTGAGAAAGAAGCAATTGCTGAGGTGATGAATGCCCACTTTATCTGCATTAAGGTTGACCGTGAGGAGCGTCCCGATGTAGATGCGGTATATATGGATGCGGTGCAGGCGATGGGCGTGCGCGGGGGCTGGCCGCTGAATGTATTCTTGCTGCCTGATGCCAAACCTTTTTACGGTGTGACTTACCTCCCGCCGCAAAACTGGGTTCAGTTGCTGAAAAGCATTGATACGGCATTCAACACGCATTACGATCAGCTGGCAGAATCGGCAGAGGGTTTTGTACAGAACATGATGGTATCCGAAACGGCCAAATACGGGCTCACCAGGTCAGGGATTGACTTCTCCCGAGACGATCTGGATACGATGTTTGAAAAACTAAAACAAAACTTTGACACCCGCAAGGGAGGTATGGACCGGGCACCCAAGTTCCCGATGCCTTCCATTTACAAATTCCTGCTGCGCTACTACGATATCAGTCAGAATCCCGAGGCGCTTGCCCAGCTTGAACTTACGCTGAACCGCATTGCATTGGGGGGTATTTACGATCATGCAGGTGGCGGCTGGGCCAGGTACTCTGTTGATGATGAATGGTTTATACCTCATTTTGAAAAAATGCTGTACGACAACGCACAGCTACTGAGCATCTACGCACAAGCCTACTCACTTACCGCAAACCCGCTGTACAAAGATCGTATCGAAAAAACCATCAGCTGGCTGGAAACCGAAATGCTGGATGCGGACGGTGGGTTTTACTCAGCACTGGATGCTGATAGTGAAGGGGTCGAAGGCAAGTTTTACATATGGACTGCCAGCGAGCTGCGGGAGATCCTGGGAGCGGATTACGACTGGTTTTCAAAGCTTTATAACATTTCTGAGGAAGGTAACTGGGAGGATGGACATAATCACCTGCACCTGACGGCCGATCCCGAAAAAATACTGGCGGGGTTAGACCCGGCTCAGAACCTGACTGAAAAGTACCAAGCCGCCCTCACCAAACTTGCCTCCGTCAGGGCTGCACGCGTACGTCCGGGACTGGACGACAAAATCTTGGCATCTTGGAATGGCTTGCTGATAAAAGGCCTTACAGATGCTTACCGGGCACTTGGAGATGAGAAAATCCGCCAGCTGGCTGTCAGTACAGGTAATTTCATCTTTGAAAAAATGACCCGTGATACTACGCTGCGGCACTCCTACAAAAATGGAAAGGCCACCATCACAGCCTTTCTGGAAGACTATGTTGCTGTTACCGAAGGATACCTGGGCCTGTACCAGGTTACTTTTGACGAAAAGTGGCTTACTGCCGCGGCCTCACTCACAGACTATACCGTCAGTAACTTTTATGATGAGGAGGACAAGTTTTTTCACTTTACAGATGCAGGCGGCGAACAGCTGATTGCGCGTAAAAAGGAGATTTTTGACAATGTCATTCCGGCATCCAACTCAATGATGGCCGAGAACCTGTACCTGCTTGGCAAAATGCTGGACCGCGCGGACTTCACCGAAATAGCGGAAACAATGCTTGGTAAAATGAGCCGGCTGCTGCTCACCGACGTACAATGGTTAACAAACTGGGCTGCGCTTTACTGCCTGGGTGTCACAGCCACCGCCGAAATCGCCATCGTCGGACGCAATGCCGACACGCTGCGAAAAGATCTTGACCGTTTTTTCATCCCGAACAAAATTGTGATGGGAACCAGCACCAGCTCCACCCTGCCCCTGCTGCAGAACCGGAGCGAAATCAATGGAGCTACCGCAATGTACGTGTGCTATGACAAAACCTGCCAGCTGCCCGTAACGACCGTTGAGGAAGCCCTGCACCAGTTAAATGGTGCCGAGTAGCGGCAGGTATCGTTCGCGAATGATGTTCATGTGATGGATCGGATGGCCCGCAATGACGAAGCCCAGTGCCAGGGGCGTAATTTCCGACTGGTTGGCAATGCCTTTGCGGGTCAGCATGGTAAAGTCCATGTTGGTAAATAAGGCTATTGAACCAGCTCTCACTACTTTAAATTCCTCCATCAGGTCTTGCAAGGTACATTTGTTGACCATGGTGTGGGCTGCCAGCACCGCTTCGTCGTAACCGGCAAGTTCCGTCTTGTCGTTTCTTGAAAAACGAAGGGCACGGTAGCCCATAATACGTTCATTGTCTATCACATGCTGGATCGTGTCCTTGATCGTCCATTTACCGGGCGCATATACTTTGTCTCCCAAAGTTTCCAGCTGTTCCAGGTCCGGGTAAACATTTTCGGGTGTATATTTTTCAAATGCCTCAAAGAGGTCAATGTTTTCAACCAGGTTGATGTACCTGTCAAAAAACGCGGGCGTCGGGTTAATATCTGATCTGTTCATAGCCGTAAAAAGGTGATAAAATCTGAATAAAAATAGGAGAGGAAAAAATTACCGGGACAGGTCCTGAAAATCGTTTAATGCCCATCAAAGGGGATTGTACCGATAGTAACATCCGGTTACTTTAAAACATTGCTGCCAAGCAAGTTACAGTATTTACGGGCAGGTCTTGCTTAATTCGTACTAAAATCCCACATTTGGTGACAAATCCTCTTTCATTGAAAAAAATAGCTTCCATAGGACTTCTTGTTCTGCTGCTCTACAATATGTTCGGGCTGAGCTTTGCTGTTTTCTTCTTTGACAAGAATTACCAGTCTGCAGCTGTCAATGTGGCTGGCACCGATCCGGAGATTTTAAAGCTTTACCTGCCTTCACTTCCCTATTCCGAAAATACGGAAATCCAGCCCGAATCCCTGGAAGGCCTTATTCGCCGGGATGGTAATTTTTACAATCCGACCAGCATTACGCATTCCAATGATACCCTGTATGTGACACTGCAAAGCAACCAGGCAGCACGTGATCACTTTTTTGAGCTGGCAGGTGCCATGCAGGCTGCCAGTAATCCTGAGAATGCCCTTCCGGGCAATCCCTACACCAAGGTATTAAAGCTGCTGGGCTCTTTATTAAAAATTTACATACCCAATACCGCTAATTACAGCTGGCCGCAGGAAGCCATAGCAGCCAGCGTAATCCAATGCTATGAAGTAACGCGCATTTGCACGTACACCGCAGCCACGGCAAGCCTGCCTACCCCACCTCCCGAACTTCTCTCCTGATTCATGTAATGCCTGGCTGTCAGCCGGCTGCGTTCACCCTGCTGCCCGTATTTCCGGGTAGACCTCTTCTTTGTTACACGCTTATTTTTCTGCTGCATCTTACACAGCCAGAATGATTTACCCTATTTCATCTGAATATGTTAAATTCTCTACAAAGCCTCAAAGGCATTTTTTTAACCCTCCTGTTCCTGACAGGTTTTATCAGCCGGGCACTGGCGCAAATGCCCAATGATGCCATTTACATGTCTAAAAAAACAGCATGTCTTGCGGTGTCCTACGGACATAGTTCATGGGATAAATACTGGGAAAATAAGATGCTGCGCGAAAACCTGAACATCGGCCGGCATACGACACAGAGCGTGATGCCGATGCTCGCAGTTGGTATTACCAAAAATCTCAATATCATCGCAGCTGTACCTTTTATATGGACCAAAACCAGCGCGGGCAATCTCATGTGGCAGCATGGGGTTCAAGACGCCTCCCTTTGGGCCAAATACCGATTTCTGAATGTTTCAGGACTTTCACTGCATGCCATCGGCGGCGTGTCCATTCCTACCAACAACTATGTCGCGGACTTTATGCCGATGTCTATCGGAATGCAGTGCAAAACTGCCACAGCCAGGCTGCTGGCCAGCTACCGCCATGCAGGCACGGGCCTCTATGTGACAGCTTCGGGCAGCTACATTTTCCGCAGTAAAATCAACATCGACCGTGATGCCTACCAGGCTGACAATCAGATTTATAATACCGGGCAGGTAAGTGTACCCAATGCCTACGACATGTCTGCACGGCTGGGGTACCTCAAACACGGCATCCAGGCTGAGGCATATGTGGAGCACGGCGCATGTGACGGAGGTGACTACATCCGGCGCAACGATATGCCTTTCCCCACCAATAACATGAGATCGACGATTGCGGGGGTTTATGCCAAATTTCAGCCTCGTAACATCGGGGTGAATGCGCGGGCAGGCTATGTGCTGGAAGGTTCCAATGTGGGCCAGAGCACCTCTTTTTCCATAGGCGTCCTTTATCAGTTTCGTTATTTAAAAACAGCAAAAAACTAGACTATGAAATCAGTATTGTGCCGGGTACCCGGGATAATGAAAGTAAATATCGCGTTCCTGCTTTCGGCAACATTTTTGTTTTCGTGCAGCAAGAGGGTGGATGATCCTATTGCCGGTGTAAACAACCCGTCCAGCCTGGATGCGGAAGCTGGCAACTGGAAACCCTATATTTTAGCTTCCAGCCAGGAAATTCCTGTCTCGGAACCAAAAGCAGCAACTTCCGCTGAATACAAGGCTGAGCTTCAGAAGCTGAAAGAGACCGTGGCCGCAGTAACGCCCCGCCAGAAAGAGCTTGTTAATTACTGGGGTGCCGGCGCTGTATACCGCTGGAACGAAATCGGCCGGGAACTCGCTGCCAGGTACAATACGCCGCCTGCATCCAATCAGGATGGAAAGTACCCCGTACCTGATCCGGCCAATCCGCTTGCCGACCCGAAGTTTCCTTTTGCAAACCCGCCCTACACGGCGCGTGCACTGGCGTACCTGAGCGTAGCCCAGTATGATGCGCTGATCAGCGCGTGGAAATACAAGTTTACCTACAACCGCAAAGCACCGTCGAAGAATGATCCGTCACTGGTCGCCATGCTACCCGTCACAGAGCTACCTTCTTATCCTTCTGAGGATGCCGTCGTAGCGGAAGCATCATTTGCAGTATTGAAAGCAATGTTTCCCGGCGAAGTGCCATTCCTTGAACAAAAGCTGAACGAGCATAAAAACAGCCGTCTCTGGGCTGGTATGAACGTGGAAAGCGATGTGACAGCAGGGGCTGAACTGGGGAAAGCAGTCGCTGCCAAAGTAATGGCACGTGCCAAAACGGATGGTATGAGCGGGGCTAACAACCAGGCCAAGACTGCTGAAATGATCGCCAATGCAAAGGCGATAGGTACAACAGAGCCCTGGGTAAGCCAGGAATTTCCGGCACGCCCTGCTATGCTGCCTACTTACGGACTTGTGCTTCCCTGGAACTTTGCCCAGGCTGAGATCGCGACGATGCGCCCGCTGCCTCCTCCGGCTATCGGCAGTGCCGAGTTTCAGAAAGACATGAACGAGCTCCTTCAGATCGCCAAAAACCAGACCCGCGAGCAGTCCCGAATTGCAAGCTTCTGGTCTGACGGGGTGGGAAGTTACACCCCTCCTGGCCACTGGCATCGCAGGGCAGCCAACCTCTGCCACGATAACAGTTTCAGCGAAGTACGTACGGCCCGTACCCTTGCCCTCACCGGCACTGCCATACAGGATGCCGGTATTTGCTGCTGGGATGCCAAATATTACTATTACTATCCGCGCCCCAACCAGATGAACAAAAAAATAAAAACATCGGTGGGCCTTCCCAACTTCCCGTCGTATACGTCCGGACACTCTTCCTTTTCGGGTGCTGCGGCAGAAGTACTTTCCTACATTTTCCCCGCTGAAAAGGAACGCCTGGATGCCATGGCGGCAGAAGCATCTGTTTCGCGTATTTATGGCTTAATCCATTACCGTTTTGATTGTGAAGCAGGATTGAAGTCGGGGCACAAAGTAGGTGAAATGGCTGTTGCCCGGGCCAAGGCGGATGGTGCGCAGTAAAAAACAGGTTTTATTATAAATGACAAATGCGGCTTCTGGCCGCATTTGTCATTTATAAGCATCAAAAAAGTTTATCCTAAACGCTGTATATCGAACGGCAGCTTGCGGAGCCTCTTACCGGTAGCAGCAAAGATTGCATTACCCAATGCAGGTGCAATGGGAGGCAGTCCCGGCTCTCCCACTCCGCCCGGTGCGGAACCGCTGTCTACAATATGTACTTCTATTTTGGGAGTTTCATTGAGCCTCAACAGGTTGTACTGGTGAAAATTGCTTTGATCGCAGGCTCCGTTTGAAAAAGTGATACCGTCTTTTATGGCAGCCGTAAGTCCCATCACAATGTTGCCTTCCGTCTGCGCCTTCACATTGTCCGGGTTTACGTAATAGCCACAGTCAATCACCGACACTACCTTATCAATCTTTACGCCTGTATCTTTTTTTGAAACAGTAATACAACAAGCGGAAATACTATTGAATGATTTAAAAACTGCCAGTCCTTTTCCCGAACCCTGCGGCAACTTTTCATCCCAGCCGGCTTTTTCGGCCAGGGTATCCAGTACTTTCCGGAACCTTTCATCAGACAGGATATCTTTCCTGGCCTGCAGTGGGTCTTTGCCGGCTAACGCAGCCAGCTCGTCTATAAAACATTCCTGGCCCCACCCAAAGTTGGACGCATATACCGACCTCCACCAAACAATCGGAATGTCTGTTTTTACATGTGTATAACTGATTTTGGAAGCCGACCCAAACTCGTATTTATTGTTACCTGTGCTAATCTCCTCACTCAGCCAGGGATCAGCCTCGTCTTCTTTTAATCCCTTGAACACCTGCCCTACTATGGATTCGCCGATCGCGTGATGATGATAGCCGGTAATTTTTCCGTCTTCAACAAAACCCTGCATGTGGCTGAGCATTCCCGGCCGGTAAGGTCCCTGGCTGATATCATCCTCCCTCGTCCATATTACCTTCACAGGCTTTTTCACAGCCTTTGAAAGATGACAGGCTTCCAGCACAAAGTCGTGGTACGCTTTCCTGCCAAATGCCCCTCCCAGCAATGCCACATTGATTTTCACCTGCTCAGGTTTCACTTTCAGGTAGCCGCTTACGTCGCGGATGGTCCAATCAGGTCCCTGAACCGGTGCCCATATTTCGACAGATCCATCTTCCTTTACATGTGCAATCGCATTTTCAGGTTCAATGGGTGCATGGGCCAGGAACGGTGTTTCATAATTTGCTTCCAGCTTTTGTGCCGCAGTGGCATACCTGGCCGTAAAGTCACCTTTTTCTTCAAAATTAATCCCATTCTTTTTCGCTGCCTCATGCATCTGACTCACATACGCAGCCGTGTCTACAAGCTGACCATTTGCTGTACTGTCCCATTGTACCTGCAATGCTTTTTTTCCTTTCAATGCAGCCCACCAGTTGGTGGCAACTACGGCTACTGCCTCGGAAGTGGTATGCGGCATCGTCCGCTCTGTACGGATCACCTGCAATACCCCTTTGATCTTTTTTGTTTCGGAATCATCAATGGACACGATCCTGCTGTGAATGCCCGGTGAGTGCAGAATACTTGCATATACCATCCCCGGCACATCCACGTCGATGCCGTAAACAGCCTTACCCGTCACGCGCTCAGGCACGTCCAGGCGCTTGTTGTATTTACCAATGATCCTGAAATCCTTAGGCTCTTTGAGCCTGGGATTTTTAGGAATTTCGAGCCGGGATGCATCGTCGGCCAGCTCTCCGTAGGTCAGGCTTTTTCCACTGGCTTTATGCAGTACCTTCCCGTCCTCGGCAGTACATTCCGATACGGGCACGCCCCATTTTTTAGCCCCTGCCTCAATCAGCATTTCCTTCGCTGCGGCACCTGCCTTGCGGATCGGCTCCCAGAGCTCCCGTACCGAGCTGCTGCCGCCCGAGGTTTGACTGCCGTATTTACCCTGCCCGTCACTCTGTACGATCTTTACTTTTGCCAGATCCACTTCCAGCTCTTCCGCGAGCAGGGAAGGTACTGCCTGCGTGGAGCCCTGCCCCATATCCGGCCGCGGGTTCACGAGTGTAATACCACCTGCGGTGTCGATGATGATAAATGGATTGATTTCCAGCCGGAGAATGGCCGGGGTAATCTTTTTCAATGCAGCATCCCGGGCAAAGCCGGTCACGCCCAGTGCGAGACCAAACGAAGTAAGTCCGGAAGCGCGCAGAAAATTTCGTCTTGATGTTTTGCTATTTTCCAATGTTCAGGAGGACTAGGGTTTAGCGATAACTTCATTTTTACCCACCTTACCAATGCCGTTCGAGGAAACTTTCATTTCTTCTGCGGCCCGGTGAATCGCTTTCCGGATGCGGTCATAAGTACCGCAGCGGCAAAGGTTACCGCTCATGGCGGCATCAATATCCGTGTCAGACGGGTCGGGATTGGATTTCAGCAAGGCCACGGCAGACATAATCTGGCCCGACTGGCAGTACCCGCATTGGGGAACCTGCTCTTCGATCCAGGCTTTTTGTACCACGCTGAGCTTGTTTTCGCCTATACCCTCAATCGTGGTAATCTTGTCATTCTTCTGTATGCCGGATACAGGAAGCTGGCAAGACCTTACCGGCTGACCATTCAGGTGTATGGTGCAAGCGCCGCAAAGTGCCATGCCGCACCCGAACTTTGTCCCTTTCAAATCCGCAAAATCCCGGATTACCCAGAGCAGCGGCATGTCGGGTTCGACGTCAACCCTGACTTTTTTGTTGTTTACGGTTAAATTATATAGAGCCATGATGAATGAGACTGCAGCCGATTCCTGCTGCAAATGTTCTTGTAAAATATTGCAAAAGTAGGACTTTAACAAACATAAATGTACCCCCTTCATGGCGTGCAAACTTTCATTCTGATTGTCGAAAAACACGCTTAATTTTGTTTTCCCGGTTTAAACCCAGCTGCATGATAACCAACGATGCTACCCTCCTTGGGGTACTGATGATCATTCTCGCCCTTATTTTTTACACAGCATCTCTTTCTTCCTGGAAAAAGTTTTACACCATTATCCCGCCTCTCCTGCTCTGCTACTTCATACCAGGCCTGCTCAACTCAGCAGGCGTGATCAATGGAGCTGCCTCCCAGTTGTACCCGGTGGTTTCCAAATATTTTCTTCCGGCCTGCCTCGTATTTTTTACAATCGGGATGGACTGGAAATCACTGGCCCGCCTCGGCCCGAAGGCACTGATCGCCATGCTGGCGGGTACTGCGGGCATTATGATCGGGGGACCGCTGGCATTATGGCTTGTGGGTAAGCTCAGCCCGGCTACGGTAGCGGGCGAAGGTGCTGATGCATTGTGGCGTGGCCTCGCCACCATTGCAGGCAGCTGGATCGGTGGCGGTGCCAATCAGACAGCCCTCCGCGAGGTATTCCACCCTAGCGACCGGCTGTTTTCACAAATGGTAGCGGTAGATGTGCTGATTGCCGAAGTGTGGATGGCGATACTGATCTACGGTGCGGGTATTTCGGCGCGCATTGATCACTGGCTGGGCGTTGCGCACAATCCTATCGGGGATGTCAAGGACAAGCTTGATGCCGCCCAGAAAGCAAATGAACATATTCCTGCATTGCGCGACTACATTTACCTGGCAGCAGTAGGATTCGGCGCTACGGGTATTTCGCATGCTGCTGCCGGGATCATTGTTCCGTATTTATCACAAAATTACCCCGCACTCGAAAAGTACAGCCTCACCTCGGCATTCTTCTGGGTCATCTCCATTGCAACCCTGATCGGCATTGTACTTTCAGTGTCACCGCTCAGAAAACTCGAATACGCCGGAGCATCAAAGCTGGGCTCGCTGTTCCTGTATGTACTAATCGCCACCATCGGTATGCAGATGGACCTTAAAGCGGTGGGCGACAATCCGGGCCTTTTCGCAATCGGCCTGATCTGGATCAGCATTCATGCCCTGATTATCTTTCTGGTGTGCAAATGGCTGAAAATTCCTTTTTTCTTTTTGGCAGTCGGCAGCCAGGCCAATGTAGGCGGCTCGGCTTCGGCCTCGGTTGTAGCTGCTGCATTCCACCCTGCCCTGGCTCCGGTAGGCGTACTGCTGGCCATCCTGGGTTATGCAATCGGCACTTATGGGGGATATATCACTGCATTGATGATGCAGTGGGTGAGTAACGGCTGAGTTGCTTACAGATCCAGCACCAGCTCGTCGTAGGCTAGCCTTACATACGGAGGGAGTTCATTTTCCACATCTGCATGGCGGCCCAGCCTGTGGCTGATGTGGGTAAGATACGCTTGGGGCACAGCCAGTTTTTCTATAAGCTGCAGGGACTGGGAAAGTGTAAAATGCGAGATATGCGGTTCTTTCTGGAGCGTGTCCAATACCAGTACCTTCGAGCCTTTGATTTTTTCCTGCTCTTCCTCTGAGATGAAATTGGCGTCTGTAATGTAGGTAAAATCGCCGATCCGGTATCCGTAAACGGCCAGGCGGTGGTGCATTACCTCAACAGGATGTATGCTCACGCCCTGAATATTAAACGGCTTGTTTTCAATAGCATGAAGCTCAAACTGCGGCACGCCGGGGTAACGCTGCTCTGTAAATGCATACGCAAACTCCACCCGGATCTGGTTCAATACCTCGGCCCGGCCGTAAAGTGGAATGTCCCTGCCCGACTTATGATTAAATGCCCGGATATCGTCCAGCCCGGCGGTATGGTCCTTGTGCTGGTGGGTGAAAATGGCCGCATCGAGCTCCCGCACGTTGGCGCGCAGCATTTGCTGGCGGAAGTCCGGCCCGGTATCGATCACGAATGACTTTCCTTCTGTCTGAATCCAGACGGAGGCTCTCAGACGCTTGTCGCGGGGGTCTTTAGAACGACAAACGACACAATCACAGGCAATAACCGGTATTCCCTGTGATGTGCCGGTTCCTAAAAATGTAACTCTCATGAATTATTCCGTCAAATGCGCCACGACTTCGACTAGGCGGTCGAAGTTCAGCGGCTTCATCAGCGCATCGTCAAATCCTGCGTCTTTAAAGTCTTCTTCTGAATAGTTTTTTGCATTGCCCGTGATCGCCACAATCGGTGTTTTGGCTTTCTTTTCGTCGGACAGCTTTCTGATACTTCTTGCGCACTCCATCCCATCCATCACCGGCATGTTGATATCCAGAAGAATAATGTCAAAATCTTCTTTTTCAAGCAGCTGCAATACCTGCTCGCCGTTTTTTACCGAAGTAATCTCATAATGTTGAAATTCCAGAATCTTCCTTGCCAGATTTTGAATGACTGAACTGTCTTCGGCAATGAGTACTCGTTTTGTGTATGACATATGATGGGCCAGGTATTATGATTTAAATTTTGCCAGTCAATTTAGGTATATTTCAATGAACATCGCAAACCGGCGCATGGAGAAGTTTCAAAAATCGACTAAAAAGGGAAATAAACATCTGATACTTTTTCAAACCTGTTTAATGCTTGTAAGTTTGCAATTTTCCTGATCATCAGCGTTGCGACATGTTCAAAAATAAGGTAATCCGATACAGTACATTTGCGATGATAATTGCCATCCTGGCCTATTTTATCATTGAAAACAAAAATGGCAGCTCCTCCTCGGACAATGCCGCCACTGCCGCTGACCCTGCCCTGTACGCTGGCAAGATCAGCGAAGAGCGCAAGACCAAAGACGAGCAGTTCCGCACCGGCGACGACTCGCCCATTGCCGACAAGGCTGCCTTTCATGGGTTACACTACTTCCAGCCCGACCTGTCTTTCCGCGTCCGGGCGACCATTACTCCTTACACGAAAGACGACCGGGAAGTAACTGTCAAATACACGGATGGCAGCTCTGAGAAGTACCAGAAATACGGCTATGCCCATTTCGAACTGGGAGGCCAGCAGCAAAAGTTACTGCTGCTGAAAAATGAATCGACCATCTCGGTATTGTTCAGGGATGCTACAAGCGGAAAACAGACGTATGGTGGAGGCCGATACATTGATTATCCTGAATCAGGGGTAAAAAACAATGTAATGACCCTCGATTTCAACAAAGCGTACAATCCGTACTGTGCTTACCAGGAAAGCTACGCCTGCCCGGTGCCTCCGGCCGAGAATACCCTCGCCGTGGCTGTTACGGCCGGTGAGCAGCTGGAAAGCGCGATCCATGATTAAATCCTTAATTTTGCATTTCTGAATACATAAAGCATCCGCATGAAAATCTCATATAAGTGGCTTAAAGATTTTATAGAAATTACCGAGGTACCTGAGGAAATCGGTCAGTTGCTGACCGGTACCGGCCTGGAAGTAGAAGGAATTGAGGAGATCGAGTCGGTACGGGGAGGCTTGCAGGGTGTGGTGATTGGAGAAGTACTTACCTGTGAAAAACACCCCGAGGCCGATCGTCTGAAACTGACTACCGTGGATACCGGGGCTGAAAACCCGCTTTCGATTGTTTGCGGCGCACCCAATGTAGCCGCCGGGCAGAAGGTGATCGTGGCCAATGTTGGCGCTGTACTGTACCCTACCGGAAGCACCGAGCCGCTGGTTTTGAAAAAATCGAAGATCCGGGGCGCATTGTCCGAAGGTATGATCTGTGCGGAGGATGAGCTGGGTATCGGCACTTCGCACGACGGCATTCTGGTACTGGATACAAACCTGCCCAATGGTACATCCGCCGCGGAGTACTTCGGCATTTCCTCGGATTACCTGATCGAAATCGGCCTCACCCCCAACCGGGCTGACGCAGCATCCCACTACGGGGTAGCCCGTGACCTGAAAGCCGTGCTTGACCGACCAATACACCTGCCTGATGTTTCAGCTTTTCAGGTGCAGCATACAAATGCTAATATTGATGTGGAGGTAAGGAACCAGGAAGCTTGTCCGCGATATGCGGGGCTGACGATCTCGGGCCTGCAAGTCGGCGAGTCGCCGGAGTGGCTGAAACAGCGGCTGCAAACCATTGGGATCCGCTCTATCAACAACATTGTGGACGTAACCAATTATATCTGTCATGAGTTGGGTCAGCCGCTGCATGCTTTTGACCTAGACAAAGTGGGAGGTAAAACGGTGATTGTGACCACGGTGGCCGACGGTACCCCCTTTGTTACCCTTGACGGCATAGAAAGAAAGCTTTCAGATAAAGACCTGATGATTTGCGGGGAAGGTCAGCATGGGCCGGAGCCGATGTGCATTGCAGGTGTTTTTGGCGGACTCAGCTCAGGCGTGAGTGCCGGAACAACCGCTATTTTTCTTGAATCAGCCTATTTTTCACCTGTCTGGGTGAGGCGTACTGCCCAGCGTTTTTCTCTGAAAACGGATTCTTCTTTCCGGTTTGAGCGGGGTACTGATCCCAATATGCCGGTTTATGCATTAAAAAGGGCAGCTCTGCTGATATGCGAAATTGCAGGGGGCCAGATCAGCTCGGACGTTACGGACATTTATCCTGAACCTGTACAGGATTTCAAAATTGCCATGAAGTACCGGAACATCGACCGGCTTATTGGAAAACAGCTGGGCCAGGAGCTGATACATAGTATCCTGAACAAGCTTGATATTCGTGTGGAAGATGCAACAGAAAGTACTTTCACCGCCATTGTTCCGCCCTACCGGGTCGACGTACAGCGGGAGGCGGATGTGATTGAGGAAATATTGCGAATTTACGGTTTTCAGCAGGTGGAGCTTTCCGAATCATTGAGCTCCGACTACCTGTCTGACTTTCCTGTAAATGATCCTGAAAAGCTGAAACTGCGCATAGCAGAGCTTCTCGCCGGAAATGGTTTTTTTGAGATGATCAATAACTCGCTTACCAAGCCTGAGTATCATCAGCTGCTGGCGGGAAGCCTGGAAGGATCACCTGTCAAAATCCTGAACTACCTGAGCGAAGACCTTTCGGAAATGCGCCAGACGCTGCTTTTTTCGGGCCTGGAAGTAGTTGCCTACAACAGCAACCGCCGCCAGCGCGACCTGAAATTGTTTGAGTTTGGCAAAACTTACCAGCAGGTTCAGGATAAGTACGTTGAACGTGAAAGACTATCGTTATTTATCACCGGTAACATGCAGCAGGAATCCTGGATTGCAAAATCCCGGGAAGTTACGTTCCATGACCTGGCCGCAGTGGTAAGCCAGGTACTCGGCGCATTGAAACTGCGCGACTTTGAGAAGCAGGAGGTGTCCGGAAGTATGTTCCAGTCGGGGCTTGCGCTGAGTGTAAACCGCAAAACCGTTGTGACATTGGGCGTACTTCAGACTGCACTTGCGAGGAAGCTCGACATCAAGGCACCGGTTTACTATGCCGATTTTGACTGGGAATACCTGACCAAACTGTACTCATCGGCAGTGGCTTACAAGGAAGTACCGAAGTTCCCTGAGGTACGCCGCGATCTGTCGGTGGTGGTAGACAAAAAGGTAACATTTGAAGCTCTGAAGCAGGCTGCCTACAAAACGGAACGTCAGCTCCTGCGCGCTGTAAATGTATTTGACGTGTATGAAGGGGCTAATCTGGAAGGCAAAAAGTCCTACTCGATCAGCTTCACTTTGCAGGATGAGCAGCAGACCCTGACTGATAAGGTCATTGATAAATCCATGCAGCGGCTGATTGCCACCTACGAGCGGGAGTTTGAGGCTTTGATCAGAAAATAGAAAGGAAGTTCCGCAAACCCTGCCGCGGGGTAGTGGCTTAAAACAGCTTCATCCATGGAGAAAAGTACAATACGCACCCTTGAACACGAGCTGACCGCCCTCGAAAAGAAGCTGGGTATACTGATCAATATAAAAGAAAAATTAAGTTGGTCATTATCAGAAGCTCAGCGTGAAAATGCGGAGTTGAAAACTGAAAATTTGCGGCTCAGGGAGGAAGCTAAGGAAATGAGGAAAAAATACACCACTTTGGAAAAAGACTTTAATAAGTCTAAAAGTTTCGCTAAAATTGTCACTAATAAACTGACGCCAACAAGCGGAATTGCCGAGCTTAAAGAATCAGTTGAAAGATATATACAAGAGATTGACAAGTGCATTGAAATGCTTGAAGATACCTTATGAACAATGTTCCAAGTCCCGATGTGTCAGTGTTTATCAAGCTGATGGACAGAGGCTTTAACCTGAGCGTCCCGGCGGACCAGGAAAAGTTTTACAGGGAAGGGTATGAAGCATTCATGCATAAAGTCAAACATCATAAAAGAGGAAAAAATTACGACGATATAGAGGCCATAGCCCTCGCTTCCATCGATTGCCTGGTGGCACTGCAGAAGAGCCAGGAGGTCATGAAAGAACTTATTGAAGCATTTCAAAACAGGGTAGCCAAGCTGGATGATACCATTTCCGCCGCCATTGAAAGCTGATTGTTCAGGTACATGACCCGTAATTTCCTTTTTACTCCTTATATCATTTCAATTCAGGGCATCGGCATGATGACGCAGGGTTAGTCGGTTAAAACCACATATAACCATTACCTGAAATGTCAAGTTCTTTAATTTTCATCGTGCTGCTTTCAGACATCATTGCGATTGGTGTCGGTATTTTTGCAGGCAAATACATTTTTCAAAAGTCATTCGACCAGAAAGAAAAAGAGGCCCAGGAGCGGGCTGCCGAAATTCTGCGCAATGCTGAAATAGCTGCTGAAAACATCAAAAAAGACCGGATCCTGGAAGCCAAGGAAAAGTATCTGCGGCTCAAATCGGAGTTTGAAGAGGATGCCAACAAAAAGAGAAGCATTCTTCAGACCAACGAACAGAAACTAAAACAGCGCGAGCAGAGCCTGAACCAGGGCCTTGAACAAAACAAAAGGCGCGAGCACGAGCTGGAAGCATTAAAAACCAATCTTAACCAGCAGCTTGAAACGGCTACCAAACGCAAGGATGAGGCCGAAAAAATGCTGCATCAGCAGGTAGCCCAGCTTGAAAAAATAGCCAACCTTACAGCTGATCAGGCCCGCGAACAACTTGTGGATGCCTTAAAGGCCGAGGCCGAAACGCGCGCCGGATCCTTTGTAAAAAGTGCCATGGAGGAAGCCAGGCTTACTGCTACCAAGGAGGCTAAGAAGATTGTCATCGAGACCATCCAGCGGACTGCTGCCGAACATGCCATTGAGAACTGCGTGTCTGTTTTCAACATTGAGAATGACGACATTAAAGGAAAAATCATTGGTCGGGAAGGTCGCAACATACGGGCACTGGAAGCAGCTACCGGCGTGGAAATTATTGTAGATGACACGCCCGAAGCTATTGTAATTTCAGGTTTTGACCCGGTGAGAAGAGAAATTGCAAGACTTTCATTGCACAGGCTTGTACAGGACGGACGCATTCACCCGGCTCGCATTGAAGAGGTTGTTGCCAAAACCCGGAAGAACATTGACGATGAGATCGTCGAAATTGGTGAGCGCACCGTGATCGATCTGGGTATTCACGGCTTGCATCCTGAGCTGGTAAAAATGATCGGCCGCATGCGTTTCCGCTCATCTTACGGACAGAACCTGCTGCAACACTCCCGTGAAGTGGCAAAATTGTGTGCTACCATGGCCTCTGAACTGGGCCTTAATACCAAACTGGCCAAACGCGCCGGCTTGCTTCATGATATCGGCAAGGTATGGCCTGAAGAATCAGACCTGCCGCATGCGATCCTGGGTATGGAGCTGGCGAAAAAATACAAGGAAAACCCTGAGGTTTGTAATGCAATCGGTGCTCACCACGACGAGATCGAGATGACGAGCATGCTTTCGCCGATCATTCAGGTTTGTGATGCCATATCGGGTTCCCGCCCCGGAGCGCGCCGTGAAATGATGGAGTCGTACATTCAAAGGTTGCGCGATCTCGAAAACCTGGCACTATCTTTTGACGGAGTTGAGAAATGCTACGCCATCCAGGCCGGCCGCGAACTTCGGGTAATAATCGACGCAGAAAATGTATCAGATGAAAAAGCCGGAATGCTATCATTCGATATTTCTCAGAAGATTGAAAAAGAAATGCAGTATCCCGGCCAAATCAAAATTACAGTGATCCGTGAAATGCGGTCAGTAGCTTACGCGCGTTAATCAACCATATTACATGACTTATTCACAGCTTACCAGTTCAGAGCTTTTGGGAATCCGAACGCTGGGCGAATTAAAAAGGGCAGGCTACCAGTCGAAAAGCATCAAGCAGGAGCTGCGTGACAACCTGATCACCAGGATCAGGAACAAGGACAATGTATTTCCCGGCATCTGGGGATATGAAGAAACAGTTATTCCTGATGTGGAAAGGGCTATTTTGTCCATGCACAACATCAACTTTCTGGGTCTCCGCGGTCAGGCAAAGACCCGGATTGCCCGTATGATGATCAACCTGCTCGACGAATACATTCCATACATTGAAGGTTCCGAGTTGCATGACGACCCCCTGAATCCATTGTCACGCGCTGCACACGATGCCTTAGCTGAATACAGGGACGACACGCCTGTTGCATGGCTGCACCGCGATGAGCGTTATACCGAAAAGCTGGCTACCCCCGACGTATCGGTAGCCGACCTGATCGGGGACGTGGATCCTATTAAGGCCGCAAGCCTCCGGCTCCCCTACTCCGATGAACGTGTCATTCACTTCGGACTGATTCCGCGTTCTCACAGGGGTATTTTTGTCATCAATGAACTGCCTGACCTGCAAGCACGCATTCAGGTGGCTTTATTTAATATTCTGCAGGAAGGTGATATTCAGATCCGTGGCTTTAAGCTGCGGCTTCCGCTTGATATCCAGTTTGTATTTACTGCAAATCCTGAGGATTATACTAACCGCGGAAGCATCGTTACTCCGCTGAAAGACCGGATCGAAAGCCAGATAGTAACGCACTATCCTAAGACGATCGAAACCGGCAAGAAAATTACCGAGCAGGAGGCAGTTGTTAAAACCGAACAGAAAGGACTGGTTAAAGTTAACGAACTCGCCAAAACACTGATCGAACAAATTGCATTTGAAGCGCGTGAAAGTGAATATGTGGATAGTAAGAGCGGCGTTTCTGCCAGGCTTACAATCTCCGCTTACGAAAGTTTGCTTTCCACTGCTGAGCGCCGGGCATTGATTAACAATGAAACTTCCACTTACATCCGTGTATCAGACCTTTATGGTGTGGTGTCGGCTATTTGCGGTAAAGTAGAGCTGGTGTATGAAGGCGAGGTAGAAGGGCCGGTGATCGTTGCGCAAAATCTTATCGGCAAGGCAATCAGAACGCAATTCCTGAATTTCTTTCCGGATCCCGAAAAAAGCAAAAAGAGCAAGATCAATCCGTACGCCAAGGTGATCGAATGGTTTGGCGCTGGCAACCAGATGGAAATGCTGGGTGACATGACCGACCGTGAGTACTCTGCGCGCCTCAAAACGATTGACGGACTTGACGATTTTGTGGATATGCTCAGTGCATACGCAAGTGCCGAAGAGAAGTTGTTTATGATGGAATTTGCACTTCACGGCATGGCAGAATTCTCGCTCATCGGTAAGCAGTCCCTGGATCAGGGAATGAAGTTCCAGGATCTGGTGAGCAGCATGTTTTCAGGTCCGGGAGAAGATGACGACGATTACGACTTTGATGACGACGACGATGATAATAATGGCAGAAAGCCATTTTAATAACAAAGCCCGGTGAGTATAACTCAACCGGGCTTTTTCATTTATTGGAAATCAGGATCACACCGGAGCACCATCGTCAACGACGTTCGGCTCACTTGTATCAATCAAAGAATCAGGATCATTATTGACCTTACCCCTTACTTTTGCTTCCAGCTCGTCCATTAACTCAGGATTGTCCTTGATCAGGGTTTTCACTGCATCACGGCCCTGTCCGAGACGGTTGCCATCATAGCTGAACCATGAACCGGACTTTTTCACAATATCAAGTTCCACCGCAAGGTCGATGATCTCTCCTACTTTGGAAATACCTTCGCCGTACATAATGTCAAACTCAACTACCTTGAATGGAGGCGCCACTTTGTTTTTAACCACTTTCACGCGTGTACGGTTACCCAGTACCGCATCAGCACTCTCCTTGATCTGACCAACCCGGCGAATATCCAGACGCACCGAAGCATAGTATTTCAATGCATTACCACCTGTTGTCGTTTCAGGGTTACCGAACATGACCCCGATTTTTTCACGCAGCTGGTTGATGAAAATACAGCAGCAGCCGGTTTTGTTGATCACGCCGGTCAGCTTACGCAGTGCCTGCGACATCAGACGTGCCTGCAAGCCCATTTTACTTTCGCCCATCTCACCTTCAAGCTCAGCACGCGGTACAAGCGCCGCTACGGAGTCGATCACAATGATATCTACCGCACCACTGCTGATGAGGTGCTCGGCAATTTCAAGAGCCTGCTCGCCACTATCAGGCTGTGAAATCAAAAGGTTGCTGGTATCAATGCCCAGTTTTTCAGCGTAGGAGCGATCAAATGCATGCTCCGCATCGATGAATGCTGCCAATCCGCCTTTCTTCTGTGCCTCTGCAATGCAATGCATGGAGAGAGTTGTTTTACCTGATGACTCAGGCCCGTAAATTTCAACAACACGGCCGCGGGGTACGCCACCTACGCCCAGGGCGAGGTCAAGTCCCAGGGAGCCTGTCGAGATTACGGGAATATCAAGAACTTTGGTATCACTCAGGCGCATTACTGTGCCTTTACCAAAGGTTTTATCCAGCTTTTCCAGCGTTGTTTGCAACGCTTTTAGTTTGTTGTCCTTATCCGTTGTTGGTTGTGCCATAAAGCAGTACAAAAATTAAATTTGCATGTGAAAATAGCGGCCTTTACTAAGCAAAAACTGCTATCAGATACTCGTTTATCTTTTGTAAATATATCTAATTTTAACACGAAAAACAACCATTTTCCGGGCACTTTGATGAATAAAACAGGTAATCTTTTGAGGATGAACAGGACACTTGAAAGCCGGTAAAAACCTTAGCTTTCAAACGGCAGATTTCAATTAGCGACCGGCTTTTCAGGGGCCATTTTGAGTTCATAAAATGAATCTTTTTTACCCAGATACTGGTCGGCCTCCTGCTGTGACCACTTGGCCTTAAGCACCTCGTAGATATTCGGATATGCATCGTAAGGAATGGGTGTAAACTGCACCTTTTCAGGCCAGGCACCGGCTGTCCAGACGTTTACGCGGAGTGCCCTGACCAGCCTGCCTGCTCCGATAAGGCTGCCGGACACAAGCATCAAAACAAGAATCAGCTGCACCGGCATTGCGCGCAATTTTGTCCAGAGTACCAGCGTTGGAATGTCCGAAAGTGGCTTGAAAAGATAAATTCCGATGATCAGTAAATAGGGAATTAAGCCCCGGAACAGGAAATCATTTACTTTTCCGATCCGGTATATTGGAAAGACCATGACAAAAATCAACAGCAGCCAGAATGGAAATGACGGCAAAATGCGGTTACCAGTCTTGCTGAAAAAACGGTATACCAGAAAAAACACGGCCAGATTAAGACCAATATTGATCGCATATTCGATAACCCTGTTGACCATACTATCCGGAAATTGCCAGATAAAACCGGATACCGGCGCCTGTTCATGAGAAGTAAAAAAAAGGAGTATCGGACCACAGGCAAGTACCGGTAGAGCGACAGTCCGGAATACCAGCGGCCAGTTGAGACGCAGCCGGGCCAGTATCCATTTACGGATGATCAGCACAGCGCTGAGCAAGCCCATTGTAAACGCCGGAAAAACGGCCCACCAGAAGGTAAGTGCAACCGGCAGCACAATGTATTCGAGCGGCTTACGGTGTTGCAGCAGGTAAATAAACATACCTCCCAGCAGAAGCGACGGAATGACCTGATTAGGAACCCACAGCAGGTTTTCGAGGCTCGACCAGGATTCGATCCCGAAGTCACCGAATTCGTAAAGCGCACCGGTCAGTTTATAGAAAACCGTCTTCAAAACATGCGGCATATCACCTACCGACATTGCCAGGACTACATACAGTGGCTTTTTGTTCAATGCAATATAAACCCAGGCAATACCCAGGTAAAACCCGGCCATGGTCCAGATGAAAATGGCTGCTTCACTCAGGGCTCCCACCCATTTGGAAATCAGCGCCGGTACCAGGTAGTATCCGTAATAGTAAGAAATAACCGGACCATCGGCAGGAATGCGGATAGGCCAGGAATACTTGTACAGCTCAAAAAACTTTACATTGTGGCACCAGTAATCGAAAGTCTGGTAAGCCAGGCCGCACACACCGCACATAAAGGTTACAACCAGCGACATCGCTCCGATTATTAACAGATCTCTACCGGATAATAAATTGTCGGTAGAGAAATCTCCTGAGCGTAGTAATTCCGTAGATGAAAGCAAGAGTACCGCAAGCCCGAAAATAGCCAGCACAGGGTTGGTCCAGTAGCAGTAAAAAAGAATATTGGGCAATAACAAATAACCGACGCTGAGAAATCTGAGCTGTTTAATATTCATTACAAGATGCGGAAGCTGAGTATGCAGCGGCAAAAGTACCCAATACAAAAACAAAAAATGCCGTTAATAATGTTTTTGATCAGGTAACGGCGGGATTGAATATCTTACGACTTGCAAATACCAGATGGTGGTATTGCCGTCTTAATACTTTGAGCAGACGTGTTAAAAAAATTTATTGCAGGAGTCTTAATTCTCTTACTGGTTGCCGGAATCTATTACCGTCAGATACTAAGTTATGGCTGGATGCAGGCCAAAGGGCAGATCAGCATGCTCATGCAGGTGGAAGAAGTAGAAAAGGTACTGCTCGACCCGGCATTTCCGGACTCGCTCAAAACCAGGATCAGGCTGATACAGGAGATCAAGCAGTTTGGGATAGATTCGCTGGGACTTTCGCCCTCAAAGAATTACACAACCTTCTACAACCAGCACGGCAAGCCGCTCATCTGGCTGATCACAGCATCGGAGCGGTACAAGGTTGCGCCCTACAAATGGACTTTCCCGATCGTGGGAACATTCCCTTACAAAGGCTTTTTTGACTCGACACGGGCTGCGAAAGAGGAACAACAACTGATTGCGCAAGGCCTTGATACAGATATGGGTGACGTCTCAGCCTGGTCGACGCTGGGGTATTTTCGTGATCCCATCCTGTCCAGCATGTTCAGGAGAAAAGATGGCAGCCTGGCAAACCTGATTTTACATGAGCTTACACACGGAACACTATTTGTGAAGGACAATCTCGAACTGAACGAGAACCTGGCAAGCTTTGTGGGCGACCAGGGTGCAATCCGCTTTTTGAAACATAAATATGGGTCCGACTCTCCGCAAATGAAAGCATATGAATACTCCAAGCAATACAATGACGCCTACTCGCGGCATATGCTGCGAGGTGCAAGTCAGCTTGATAGTCTGTACAGCACTTTCGCTGGTCTTGCACCAACCCCTGACAAGGACAGTTTGAAAAAAGGGCTGATCCGTCACATTGTGGAGACCTCGGATACGCTGCTCAACGGACAGCTCGGAACTTTAAGGACAAACCGCAAGGTTGACCGGGAAATGCCCAACAATGCATTCTTTATCAGTTACCTCACATACAAATCCCGTCAGGATTCGTTTTTGCAGGAGTACCAAACCAAATTTTCCGGCGATCTTAAAAAATACCTGTTGTATCTGAAAGAGAAATATCCTTCTCTTTAACCTACTCTTTTGGCATGAAGAAATCACATTGGATCACACTAGCTTTCATTTTCACCATTTTTCTTATTTCATTCCGCCAGTACGATCAAAACCGCGTTATTACGAACAAGAGCTTCGGAACGGGCGAAAAAGTGGAATACCGCGTGCATTACGGCTTTATCAATGCAGCTGAGGCCAAGGTTGAAATAGGAAGATCCATTTCTACGATCAACAGCAGACCTTGCTTTAAAGTGAATGTCAGCGGCCGGACCGTGGGTGCATTTGACCTGATCAGCCGGGTGCGGGATACCTGGCGGTCTTACATCGATACTTCGGCAATTATCCCGCTGATGTTTGAGCGGGAAATTCAGGAAAACAAGTACCGGAAAGATGAAAAGGTGATGTTCAACCACACCAAGGACCAGGCAATTTCCACGGTAAAGAACGAAACCAAAACCTATAATGTCCCCAACAACATTCACGATATCATCAGCGGGTACTTTTACCTGCGAACCATGAACTTTGAACGCATCCAGGAAGGAGAAGTGATTGAGATACCTACTTTTTTTGACGGCGATGTATACAAATTACGGTTCAAATATGCCGGGCGGGATGTGATCAAGACCAAGTATGGAAAAACGCGCGTTTTGCGACTCAATCCACTCATTCCTGACAACAAGTTTTTCAAAGGCGATGAGCCTATGCGGCTGTGGGTGTCTGACGATACTAACAAAATCCCGCTGAAAGCCAAGGTCGAGCTGGTAATCGGATCTCTGGAAATGGATCTGAAATCCTATAAGGGCCTTAAAAAAGAGATTGTATGGTTTTGAAAAACACTTTTCGAAACTCCTGTAAAATGCGCGCCGGAAAAGGCAGCGCATTTTTGTTTATGCTCAAAAAAGGAACCCGCTGAGCTCCAAAGCCTTCGTAAAAGTAAGCCACTGATGCTATTTCCGGACTTTCAAAATCAAACGTTTTTATCGCTCCGCAATGCTGGTGAAAGTACCGGTCGAGCAGGAAAGTGCGGGCATGTCCTCTTTTGCCGTGCATGTCTGCTGCATTGAAAAGATAAATGGCCTGAATCCCGTGGCGTACGACCAGTATGCCTGCGTGCACCTCCCCCGCTTTTACTGCATGCCATACTTCGGCAAGATTTTTCTCTTTAAGGCATTGAAATAATTTTTCCAACATCAGGTATGCGGCGTTGTTCACGCCTCCTGCAACTTTGCCCGCGTGATTTTCTTTAAAAAGCCTGATGAGCGCACAAGTATCCGCAGCAGGTACTAGCGCCCAATGTTCGTGCGAGGCACGCCTGAGCTGCGTCCTGCGATCCCGGTAGTAAGCATTTGGGATGGTCTCAGGATCATCGTGAATCTCTAACCATTGTGTATGCAGGATTTTGAAATTCAGGAAAGTGATATTGCTCAGATATCCGGTATTATGCGGATTGAAACAGTAAGCTGAGATATACGCGTACCGGCGGTTTATCGCCTGCAAAACCTGCATCACCAGATCCCTGCTTAATGTGCATTGTGAAAAAATGCCCAGATACTGACAAAATAAAGGCTGGTAAAGTATCCTGTAACCGCATTTGAATCGAACCGGTAGCGGAACTGCCAGCCGGTAATGTTCAGTTGGCCATACCAGAGCCTCCCAATCCTGACAAACCTGATCAAGGTAATAGGTAAATGCATACACCACACATTGATGTGACGCAGTGATCAGCGCGTTCCATGCAGTCTCATCGACCTGATGGCGCGAAAGAAAAACAGGGGTAAAGTCAGGATAATGCATGAGCTGGCCAGGATGTTCCAGCTCTTTGGACGGTAAAAGCTACTTGAAGTAACTGCGCAGCTTTTGCAAAGTTTCTTCCACGTCAGGTGCTTCGTCAATCAGAATATTGACGCTCTGAACCGAGTGGATGACGGTACTATGGTCGCGACCGCCGAAATGGTACCCGATTGATTTCAGGGGAAGATCGGTATACTCCTTGGCCAGGTACATGGCGAGCTGACGCGGATATACAACTTCTTTTTTCCGGCTTTTACTTTTCAGGTCTGCAATGGTAATCTGAAAATAGTCCGCGATCACTTCCTGAATCGTGTCGATCGTTACTTCCTTACTTTCATTGGTAACGATATTGCGGAGCGTATTTTTGGCAAGCTCCACGTCGATCTCCCGCCGGGTAAGCGATGCCTGTGCCATCAGCGACACAATCACGCCTTCCAGCTCCCGCACGTTGGAGTTGACGCTATGCGCAATGTACTCAATCACGTCATAGTCAATCGAAATACCTTCAGACTGGATCTTCTTTTGGATAATCGCAATACGGGTCTCAAAATCCGGAGCCTGTAAATCGGCGGTTAAGCCCCATTTGAACCTGGACAAAAGCCTGTCCTGCAAACCTTCCAGCTCACGGGGTGGCCGGTCACTGGTCATGATAATCTGCTTACCGAGCTGGTGGAGGTGGTTAAAAATATGGAAGAAAGTATCCTGCGTTTTTTCTTTACCTGACAAAAACTGCACATCATCAATCGCCAGCACATCCACCCGCATGTAAAAATCGGTGAAGTCCTGCAATGTGTTGTTTTTGATCGAATTGATAAACTGATTGGTAAACTTCTCAGAGGAAACGTACAGTACCTGCTTGCTGTCGAAATGGTTGATAATGTAATTTCCGATGGCCTGCACCAGGTGTGTTTTACCCAAACCTACTCCCCCGTACAACATCAGCGGGTTAAAGGAAGTAAGTCCCGGACGCTGCGCTACCGCAAATCCTGCCGAGCGCGCCAGCCTGTTGCAATCTCCTTCAATGAAGTTATCAAACGAGTAATTGGAGTTCAGGTACGTATCCAGGGTCATCGAGTCCTGGTCTTTGTTGCGCTGAAATCCTTTGCGCGGGTCAGTGGTAAAGTTGTCTGGTTTGGAGTAATTGGTAGACTTGGGCGTGGACACATTCATGGTCAGGGGCTGATGCTTATCATTCCCTTTGTCCACAATAATGGAATATTCCAGTAAACCGTCGCGTCCGATGGCGTAGTCCAATGCCTTGCGCAGCAGGTTTACATAATTGTCTTCAAGCCACTCGTAGAAAAACTGGCTGGGCACCTGGATGGTAAGTACTTTTCCATAGAGCTTCAATGGCCGGATAGGTTCGAACCACGTTTTATAACTATCCTCCGGAATGTGCAGCCTGACCAACTGCAAACAAGCATCCCAAACCTGGTCGACCTCTCTATGTGTGGCTACTCTTTCCAATTGACTTACCAAATTCCTGATGTCATAATCTTAAAAGGACGGCAAAGATATAAAAATACCTGATCTCTGCAGATGATCCCAGGGTTCAATTTAA